>JBIQML010000325.1:0-5825 GCA_044463405.1 Nakamurella lactea
AGGAGCGCGGTCAGCAGCGGCATCGCGTGCGCCAGCGCCCCGATCGTCGGCGCGCCCAGCAGGAACCCGCCGTAGCCGATGGTGGCGACGGTGGCGATGGCCCGCCCGCCGCGGCCCGGCACCTCGCCGGCGGCCGACATCGCCGAGGGGAACACGATCGCCAGGCCCAGCCCCCATGCTGCGGCGCCGATGAAGGCGGTGGCGGTGCTGGGCACCAGGCACAGCAGCACGACGCCGGTGGCGGCCAGCAGCCCGGCAGCGCGCAGCGCCGGCACCCGGCCGAATCGGGCGATCAGCGGTGCGCCGGTGAACCGGCCCAGTGCCATGGTCAGGTTGAACCCGGCATAGGTCAGCGCCCCGATGGCGGCCGGCGCCCCGCGGCCGTCCACCAGCGCCACCGCCAGCCAGTCGTTGGCGGCACCCTCGCCCAGCGCGGTGCCCAGGGTGATCAGGCCGATCAGGATCTCCAGCCGGGTGATGCCGGTGCGCGCGACCGTCTGCGGGGAGCGCCCCGCCGAGGAAGGACCATCGCCGGCCGCCGCCCGATCTGCGCCCCGGGCACCTGCCCGGTCCGGCCGGGCAAGGTCGGGACCGGCGTCGACCGTGACCTCGTCACCGCCCGGTTCGGGAAGGAAGACTCCGCAACTTCCCAGCACGGCCACCAGCAGCGCCGCGCCGACCACCGGCAGTTGCCAGCCCAGCGGGACACCCCAGCGCGCCGCGGCGGCCCCGATCAGCGCCCCGACCACGCCGCCGATCGAGAACAGCCCGTGCCACAGCGGCATCAGCACCTGGCCCCGGCTCCGCTCCACGATCGAGGCCTGCACGTTCATCGCGACGTCCCAGACCCCCACCCCGACGCCGGTCAGCAGCAGGATCAGCGCCAGTTCCGGCACCGACCGGGCCAGTGGCACCAGCGACCAGCCGACCAGCGCGATCACGGTGAACACCCGGCAGATGGTCGCGGTGCCGAACCGCTGCACCATGCGCCCGGCGAACGGCATGGCCGACACCGAGCCGATACCGACGCACACCAGCGCGAAGGCCAGTTGGGTGTTGCTGGCATGGACCTGGGACTTGATCTCCGGCATGCGGGACTCGGCCGACGCCAGCGACAGGCCGGCGGCGATGAAGACCACCGCGACCGCCAGCACCGCCGCGCCATGCGGCCGGACCGCCCGGTCCGAGCGGGCGCCGATCGTCACATCGGTGGCGGGAGGATCGCGTCGATGGCGGCCAGGTCGTCCTCGTCCGGCTCCCAGGACCGGGACGCCTCCGCGTTCGCCGTCACCTGCTCGGGGGTGGTGGCCCCGGCGATGACGCTGGTGACCTGGGGCTGGGCCAGCAGCCAGCCGAAGGCCACCTGCACCATGGTGATGCCGCGCTGGTCGGCGAAGGACTGCAGGTCCTGCAGGGCCTCCCAGGGGGCGCTGTCCATCAGTGCGGGCTTGAACTTCGCCAGACGGCTCTCGGCGGGAGCGTGGCCGCGCGTGTACTTGCCCGTCAGCAACCCATTGGCCAGTGGGAAGAACGGCAGGATCCCGACCCCGAACTCCTCCGCGGCGGGAACCAGCTCACGCTCGGGGTCGCGATGCAGCAGCGAGTACTGGTTCTGCGCCGAGATGAACGGGGTCTTGGAGCCGGACTGGGCGGTCCAGGCGGCGTCGGCGAGCTGCCAGCCGGAGAAGTTCGAGTGCCCCAGGTAGCGGACCTTACCGGCGGTGACGAGGTCATCGAGCGCGGCGAGTGTCTCCTCCAGCGGCGTGTCCGGGTCGGGCCGATGGATCTGGTACAGATCGATCCAGTCCGTGTTCAGCCGCCGCAGCGACGCCTCGACGGCCTGCCGGATGTATCGGCGGGAACCGCGGGCGCCGTAGTCGGGTCCGTTGGCGCCCTGGGCGTCCATGCCGAACTTGGTGGCGATCACCACGTCGCCGCGGCGCGAGCCGAGCGCGGCGCCCAGCAGTTCCTCGGACCGTCCGGGCGGCGCGCCATAGATGTCGGCCGTGTCGAACAGGGTGATCCCGGCATCCAGCGCGGCGTGCACCACGGCCGTCGCCGCCGCCGGATCGGCGGTGACGCTGCCCGCCCGGCCCAGGTTGTTGCAGCCCAGGCCCGCGGTGGACACGGCCAGGCCGGAGGAGCCCATCCGGCGGTACGTCGGTGAAGAGGTCGAAACAGTCACCGAGCCAGCGTACGGCCCTCGGAAGGTCGGTCAGACCCGGCGCCTGCGGGCCAGAAGGTAGGCGCCGGCCCCCGCCCCGACAGCCACCACTCCGACGGCGATCCACACGTACGGCCACGCCGATCCGGCCGAGGACGCGCGGGCCGAGAGCAGCGCCGCCGGCGCGCTCGTGCGGGTGGCCGGGCCCGCTCCCGCGCCGGGCAGCCCGGATGCGCCGGATGCGCCGGATGCGCCGGATGCGCCGGACGCACCGGATGCGCCGGACGCGCCGGACGCGCCGGCCACCGATGCGGACGTGGACGCCCCGGTTCCGGCGTCGTCTCCGGACCGTGCGGTGGTGCCTGCAGCCGTGCGGTGCGTGGCCGGAGTGCGGACTGTCGCCGTCGCCCTCGCGGTCCGCCGGGTCGGCGCCGTGGTGTGGCGGGTCGTGGCAGCGGTGTGGCGGGTCGTCGCAGCGGTGTGGCGACTCGGCGCCGTGGTGTGGTGTTGCGTCGTCGTGCGGTGCGCGGTGGTGGTGGCGGTGTGATGCGTGGTGCTGGTCGACGGGGTCGTGCTGGTCGACGGGTCCGTGGTGTCGTGCCCGCCGACCAGGGTGATCGTCACCGTCATGCCGGAGACCATCAGGGTCGCGGTGTCGGCGTGCTCGCCGGCCGAGGTCGGGGCGAAGGCGTAGCCGGCCTGGCACCCCTGGCCGGGGCTGAGGGCATCGGGGCAGTTCTCGCCGTCGTAGACGAAGTCCGTGCCCTTGGTCAGCGACCCGCCGCCGATGCCCGGGTGCAGGACCTGGCCGGTGATGTTGGTCAGGGTCACCTGCAGCGGGGCGCTCTGGGTGCCTACCGGGGTGTCCGGGAACGTCAGCTTCGTCGGGGTGATGTCGATGCCGGTGATGCCGGTGCCGGACACCGTGATCGGATAGAGCGTCCCGAACACGCCGATGGCGGTGGTGTCGGTCAGGTCCCCGATGCTGGTGGGGGCGAAGTGGTATCGGAACGCGCAGGTACCGGCCGGCGGCACCACGCCGCAGGTCTGACCGTCGCCGACGAAGTCGGTGCGCTTGATCAGCGCGCCACCGGCCAGCGACGGGTGCAGGGCCGTCGAGGTGATGTTGGTCAGCACCACGGACTGCATCGGCGTGCTGGATCCGACCACGGTGTCCGGGAACTCCAGGGTGGTCGGGGCGACGGTGAAGCTGGCGATTCCCTTGCCGGACAGCGTGATGGGGTAGTTGGTGCCGTCCACGCCGATGATGGTCCGGTCGGTCAGTGACCCGATCTTCGTCGGTACGAAGTGGTAGCGGAAGGCGCAGCTATCGCCCGGTGCCAGCGCGCCGCAGGTCTGGCCGTCGGAGGCGAAGTCGGTGCGGTCTATCAGGGCCCCGCCGGCCAGCGACGGGCTGACGGTCGTCGACCCGGCGTTGGTCAGGACCACGGACAGCTCCGCCGAACTGGCCCCCACGTAGGTGTCCGGGAAGACCAGGGCGGTGGGGGCGACGGCGATGGAGCCGTCTGCGGCGGATGCGGTGGGCGCGCCGAGCGCCGCGAGCGCCCATGGAGCGGTCGCCAGAACGCCCGTCACCGCCAACGCCCGATACCTGGCGGCGCCGCGTGCCCGGCCTGTCGGTATCACTATCGTCAGCCGCCTTCCCGTGCGTGCCGATGTGATGCAGGAGACGGCAGGATCGCCGCTGGATACCTCGTCCGACCGGCGAGTGCACCCGGCGGGACCGGCCGCAGGACGACGGTATTGACCGGTCGTGACCCTCGACAAGATCGATTCGCTACAACTTCTGAAGTGGGCGTGCGCTCGGGTCGGTCGGTCGTCATCGGTGAAGCCCCGGGGTGATCAACAACGGAACGCTCCGCATCAGGAGCGGCCGCGACCGCGGAAATGACCTCGCGGGTCGATCTGATTCCGGTGCTGCCGGGCAGGGTCCGTCAGGCCACGCGCGCGTCGAGCGCTGGCCGGCGCCACGGCCGGCCAGGGTCGCTGCAGGCGTCCTCGACCTGGGCGGCCAGCGCGTACAGCAGGTGATCCTGTGCGGGGCGCCCGGCCAGCATGACGCCGATCGGCCAGCCGCGATCCGACCAGCCCATCGGAAGCGACACGGCCGGCATGCCCGTCACGTTCCACATCGCCGTGAACGGGGTGTAGCGCACCTGCGCGGCGAAGTCCGCCGCGGGATCGTCGTCGTTGCGGATCGCGCCCACCTGCGCCGGCAGTCGCGCCAGCGTCGGGATGAGCACCGCGTCGAACCCGGAGATGGCCCGGATCGCCCGGGCCGCCACCTGGTGCAGCGTGGTCAGGGCCGCGCCGAACTCGGGTGCGGAGGTTGCCTTCCCGGCCGACCGCAGCCACCGGGTCAGCGGCCGCAGCGACGGCTCGGCCTCGGCTGGCACCGGCGACAGCGCGGCGCTGACGGCCCACACCACGCGGAATGCCGGCAGCACGTCCGCCGGCATCGGCGGATCGACGTCCACGACCTCGTGCCCCAACCCCGCCAGCAGCACGCCCGCCCGCTCGTAGGCGGCCCGCACCTGCGGATCCACCGGCTCGTCGGTCAGCACCGGGTCGGCCCAGCGCCCGATGCGCAGCCGTCCCGGTTGCCGATCGCACCAGCCCAGGTAGCTCTCGCCCGCCGGCAGCGGCGGAGCCCAGGTCGGATCGCCGACGCCCGGCCCCGCGATGGCATCCAGCATGGCGGCGGAGTCGCGCACCGTGCTCGCCATCGGCCCCGGCGTGGACAGCCCGGTGATGTCGCCGTACACCGGCGCCCGGCTGATCCGGCCGCGGCTCGGCTTGAAGCCGACCAGACCCGTGACGCTGGCCGGGATCCGGATCGATCCGCCGCCGTCTGAGGCCTGCGCGATCGGCAGCAGCCCGGCGGCGACCGCGGCCGCCGCCCCGCCGGAGGATCCGCCGGCCGACAGGGTCAGGTCGTAGGGGCTGCGGGCCGGGGGCGCGATCGACGGCTCCGGCTCGGTGTAGCAGGGGCAGCCGAACTCCGGGGTGTTGGTCTTGCCGAGGCTGATCATCCCGGCACGCTCGATGCGCAGCACCACCTCGTCGGAGACCGGCGGCACGAAGTCCGCGAAGACCCCCGAGCCGAACGTGGTGCGCACCCCGGCGGTGGCGTTGAGATCCTTGATGGCGGTGGGAATCCCATACAGCGGCGGCAGTTCCGAGGCGCCGTCGGCGTGCAGCCGGTCGGTCGCCTCGCGGGCGGCGGCCCTGGCGGCGTCGGCGGTGACGGTGACGAAGGCACCGACCGTGTCGCCGTGTTGGGCGATGCGATCCAGGAAGTGGTCGACGGCCTGCACCGGATCCGTCTCCCCTCGCCGGTAGGCGGCGGCCAGCTCCAACGCGGTGAGGTCGTGGATGTCCGTCACCGGCTCAGGCTATCGGTCGGCCCGTTCGGTGCCGTCGGGACTCACGGCCAGGTCGTCGCGTGCGCCCGGACGTGCCACCGGTCCGGGGATTCGTACGGGTCCTCATCGAATGGCCCGTTCCCGCCATGCCGGTCGCCCCCGCGGGCCGCTTGCCAGGACCTGGCCGCGGCGGCGTAGCTCTCTCCTCGGGGTCGATCGGCACCACGCCGATCCGTGATCGATGCCTGCGCCGAGCATCCCATCAGTGGTCGGCG
>JBIQML010000326.1:0-4658 GCA_044463405.1 Nakamurella lactea
GCCAGCACCACGGTGTGCGTGATGCGCAGGTGCGGGGTCAGCGGCTCCGGCTCGGCGGCCACCAGCCTGTCGAAGGTCTGCTGCGTCCAGCTGATCTTTCCCTCGGGCGCCTTGCGCTTGACCACCTTTCGCTTGCGGGACGGGTCCCTGGCCGCCTTCTGCTCGGCCTTGGCGTTCTCCACGGCGAACTCCGGGGCCAGCACCTCGACGTAGCCGTCGGTGTCGAACCCGGCCCGTCCGGCGCGGCCGGCGATCTGGTGGAACTCCCGGGCCGTCAGCAGCCGGGAGCGATGCCCGTCGTACTTGGTCAGCGCGGTGATCAGCACGGTGCGGATCGGCACGTTGATGCCGACGCCCAGGGTGTCGGTGCCGCAGATCACCGCCAGCAGCCCCGCCTGCGCCAGCCGTTCCACCAGTCGCCGGTAGCGCGGCAGCATGCCCGCGTGGTGCACGCCGATGCCGGCCCGCACCAGCCGGGACAGCGTGCGGCCGAATCCCTTGGAGAACCGGAAATCGCCGATCAGCGCGGCGATCTGGTCTCGCTGTGCCCTGCTGACCAGGCCGAGCCCGACCAGGCCCTGCGCCCGTTCCACGGCCGCCGCCTGGGTGAAGTGCACCAGGTATACCGGTGCCCGGTCGTTCTCGACCAGTTCCCGGACGGCCTCGGGCACGTCGGCGACCAGGTACTCGAAGTGCAGCGGCACCGGCCGCTGCACCCCGGTGATCACCTCGGTGTGCCGCCCGGTCCGGTCGGACAGGTCACCGGCGATGGCGCTGACGTCGCCGAGCGTGCCGGACATCAGCAGGAACTGCGTGCCCGGCAGTTCCAGCAGCGGCACCTGCCAGGCCCAGCCGCGCTGCCGGTCGCCGTAGTAGTGGAACTCGTCCAGCACGGCGATCCCGACGGCGCCGTCCGTCCCGGCCGAGCCGTCCGGGTGCGGACCGCCGGATCGCAGCGCCGTCACCGCCAGGATCTCCGCGGTGCAGCAGATGATCGGAGCATCCGGGTTGACCGCGGAGTCGCCGGTGAGCATGCCGACGTTCGCCGCGCCGAACACCCCGGCCATCTCGAAGAACTTCTCGCTGACCAGCGCCTTGACCGGCGCGGTGTACCAGGCGCGCTGGCCGGTGGCCAGCCCGGTGTACAGGGCGGCGATGGCCACCATGGTCTTGCCCGAGCCGGTGGGCGTGGCGAGCACCACGTTGTCGCCGGTGACCAGGTGCAGCAGCGCATCGTCCTGGTGCGGGTAGAGCGGCCGGCCGCCGGCGGCGGCCCAGGCGGTGACGGCGGCGTAAATGCCGTCCGCGTCCTTCTCGGACGCGGACGGCATCGCGAGCGCGGGCCGGGCCGATGCCTGGGTCCGCGGCGCCTCGTCGGTCGACTGCCCGCTCTGTTCGATCAGCGCACCACGATCCGCATCACGAGTTGGACGCCAGGCAGAGCACCTGGTCGTCGCCCTGGTGCACGATGCTGTCGGCGGTGTCGGCGGGGCATCCGCTGTCGTCGGTGGTGCCCGTCAGCACCTTGATGACCTTGATGGCGGCGTCGGCGTCGGTGCATGCCAGCTTGTCGCCGTTGGTGGACATGCAGTCGCCCTCGGCGAGCACCAGGCTGACGCACAGCGTGTACTGCTTGTCGTTTCCGGACTGGGTGAACAGGCTCACGTCGGAGTCGGGGACGCTCGTGCAGGCGTCCTGGTCGCTGGTGCCGTCGACCCGCTTGACGACCTTGTACTCCGCGCCCGAGGACGTGCAGTCCACCACGTTGACGTCGGTGTCGCTGCCGTACTGGATGCAGTCGCCCACCTCGGCGTAGTCGGGGTCGGACCCGCGGTTGACGAAGTACAGCACGATGCCGAGCACGACCACGGCGACGATGACGACGGCCATGACGATCCGCGGCGTGTTGGACTTCTTCGGCTGCTCACCGGGTGCTCCGGGCATCACCGGCCCCCCGGGTGTCCCCGGCGGCGGGTAGCCGCCCTGCTGCCCGGGCGGCGGGTAGGCATGGGGGTCCGGCGGCGGGTAGGCGCCGGGCTGTGCCGGAGGCGGGTAGCCGGACGGCGGGTAGGCATGGGGATCCGGCGGCGGGTAGCCGCCCTGCTGCCCGGGCGGCGGGTAGGCATGGGGGTCCGGCGGGGGGTAGCCGCCCTGCTGCCCGGGCGGCGGATAGGCGCCCAGATCCGGCGGCTGGTACCCGCTGGGGTCCGGCGGCTGCTGGGGATCCGGATACTGCGGCGTGGTCATGTGGTCCTCCCCGACTGTGATGGCAAACGCCGGGGGAACCTTACCGTGCACGGGCACCCACCCATGGCAACATCGGCGAGACCGAATCACGATCATCACGACGTTCCACTCCTCGAGTGGCGGGATGGTCCCGACCGGATCACCACGCCGCAGACCGCCATCCGGGCGGCGGGGCCGACGGCCCGAGCCACCTCGGGAATCGTCGGTGTCGGGCAGGGGTTGGACAATGGGTGCGTCCGCCGGGATGCCCGTCACCGCCCGTACCGACGCTCCTGCGCGACCGCCGCTCCACATCCGAAGGGACCTGCATGACAGACGGACCGCTGATCGTCCAGTCCGACAAGACGCTGCTGCTGGAGGTCGCGCACCCCGATGCGCCGGCCGCCCGCGCGGGCATCGCGCCGTTCGCCGAGCTGGAGCGGTCCCCGGAGCACGTGCACACCTATCGGATCACCCCGCTGGCGCTGTGGAATGCGCGCGCCGCCGGTCACGACGCCGAGCAGGTGGTGGACGCGCTGGTGCGCTGGTCCCGGTTCCCGGTGCCGCAGGCACTGCTGGTGGACGTGGTGGACACCATGGGTCGCTACGGCCGGCTGGTGCTGCAGTCGCACCCTGCGCACGGGTTGATCATGGTCAGCCGGGACCGTGCGGTGCTGGAGGAGGTGCTCCGCAACAAGAAGGTCACGCCGATGCTGGGGCAGCGCATCGACGACGACACCGTCGTGGTGCATCCCTCCGAGCGGGGCCGGCTCAAGCAGGTGCTGCTCAAGGTCGGGTGGCCCGCGGAGGACGAGGCCGGCTACGTCGACGGCAAGGCGCACCAGATCGAGCTGGCCGAGAACGGCTGGCACCTGCGGGACTACCAGGTCTCGGCGGCGGAGGGATTCTGGGCGGGCGGCTCCGGCGTGGTGGTGCTGCCCTGCGGCGCCGGCAAGACCCTGGTCGGGGTGGCGGCGATGGCCAAGGCGCAGGCCACCACGCTGATCCTGGTGACGAACACGGTGGCCGGGCACCAGTGGCGCCGGGAACTGCTCGCACGAACCTCCCTGACCGAGGACGAGATCGGCGAGTACTCCGGCGATCGCAAGGAGATCCGGCCGGTGACGATCGCCACCTACCAGGTCCTGGTGCGCAAGACCGGCGGCGAGTACCGGCACCTGTCCCTGCTGGACTCACACGACTGGGGCCTGATCATCTACGACGAGGTGCACCTGCTGCCGGCCCCGGTGTTCCGGATGACGGCCGACCTGCAGTCCCGCCGGCGGCTGGGCCTGACGGCCACCCTGATCCGGGAGGACGGCCGGGAGACGGACGTGTTCTCGCTGATCGGGCCCAAGCGGTACGACGCCCCGTGGAAGGACATCGAGTCCCAGGGCTGGATCGCCCCGGCGGACTGCACCGAGGTGCGGGTGACGATGACCGACGCGGAGCGGATGGCCTATGCGCTGGCCGAGCCGGAGGACCGGTACCGGATCGCGTCCACCGCGCGGACCAAGGTGCCGGTGGTGCGGGCCATCCTGGACCGGCATGCCGGGGAGCCGACGCTGGTGATCGGCGCCTACCTGGACCAGCTGGACGAGATCGGCGCCGAGTTGGGCGTTCCGGTGGTCCAGGGATCCACCACCAACAAGGAGCGGGAGCGGCTGTTCGACGCGTTCCGGGCCGGGGAGGTCCCGGTGCTGGTGGTGTCCAAGATCGCCAACTTCGCCATCGACCTGCCGGAGGCGGCCGTCGCGGTGCAGATGTCCGGCACGTTCGGCTCCCGGCAGGAGGAGGCGCAGCGGCTGGGCAGGATCACCCGGCCCAAGCACGACGGCCGGCAGGCGCACTTCTACGCGGTGGTGTCCCGGGACACCCTGGACACCGAGTACGCGGCGCACCGGCAGCGGTTCCTGGCCGAGCAGGGCTACGCGTACCGGATCGTGGACGCCGACGACCTGCTCGGGCCGGCGCTGCCCGAGGTGCCGGACGTGCCGGAGTAGCCCGGTCAGCGGTGCCGGGTCGACGCCGTGGACGACGGCGGGCCACCGACGTCGACACCCGGAGGGTGCGGCGGCCGATAGCCGGTTCCAAGGCGAATGTCCGAAAGGCCGTTCCCGCGGGAACGGCCTTTCGGACATTTCGCTTAGAGTTCGTCACCCGTGACGATGCGTTGCCCGGACGGTCCGGGCACGACGGTCCAGTGCGCCGACCGCGGTGAGCTCGCGCGAACACGGACAATCCCCGGGCTGCTCCGTTCGACCAGCGCGCTGGGCGCCTCGCCGAAGGGCCGACTGGACAAGTGTCGGCAGCCCGGGGATCGGGTGACTGTCCGGTTTTCGCCAGGCCACCGCACGTCGCGGATGATCCAGCGGGATGTGCGGCGTCCTAGCGGACAGCCACCTCACGAGTCCGATAGCTATGCAACTTCG
>JBIQML010000326.1:4758-5820 GCA_044463405.1 Nakamurella lactea
TGTGCGGCGTCCTAGCGGACAGCCACCTCACGAGTCCGATAGCTATGCAACTTCGGATCACCTCCCTTCCCGTGTACCGCCGAGGCTAGCCATACCGTCACCGCCTCGCAACGGCATATGCCGGGCGCGCCGCCAGCACTGGATCACCGGGCGCAGGACCGGCCGGCAAGGACCGGTCGGCGTGGGGGCCGCCGGCGTGGGGCGGTGCCCCGGCACGCCGCGGGTCCGTGCCACGGGTGCGTGCAGCGGCCCACCCCGCCGACCCCGTCACCGCCGCCCGGTGCTTTGATCCGGTCATGAAGCGCATCGGGTTCCTGTCCTTCGGTCACTGGACGGCCTCGCCGGCCTCCGCGGTCCGCACCGCCTCGGACGCCCTGCTGCAGTCCATCGAGCTCGCCGTTGCCGCCGAGGAGGTCGGCGCGGACGGCGCCTACTTCCGGGTGCACCACTTCGCCCGCCAGCTCGGCTCGCCGTTCCCGCTGCTGGCCGCGGTCGGCGCCCGCACCAGCCGCATCGAGATCGGCACCGCGGTGATCGACATGCGCTACGAGAACCCGCTGTACATGGCCGAGGACGCCGGTGCCGCGGACCTGATCGCCGGCGGCCGACTGCAGCTGGGCATCAGCCGCGGATCGCCGGAGCAGGTGGTGGACGGATACCGGTACTTCGGTCACATCCCGCGCGACGGGGAGAGCGACGCCGACATGGCCCGCCGGCATACCGCCGAGTTCCTTCAGGTGCTCACCGGCCGGGGCTTCGCCGAGCCCAACCCGCGGCCGATGTTCCCCAACCCACCCGGGCTGCTACGCGTCGAGCCCTATTCCGAGGGCCTGCGGGAGCGGATCTGGTGGGGCGCCGGAACCCGCGCCACCGCCGAATGGACCGCCCAGCAAGGCATGAACATGATGAGCTCGACGCTGCTCACCGAGGACACCGGCGTGCCGTTCCACCAGCTTCAGGCCGAGCAGATCCAGCGTTTCCAGGAGGCATGGAAGGCCGCGGGGCACGCACGCGAGCCGCGGGTGTCGGTCAGCCGCAGCATCTTCCCGCTGGTGACGGACA
>JBIQML010000327.1:0-5806 GCA_044463405.1 Nakamurella lactea
AAACTCCAGCGTGTCCCGCAACTCATACCTATCTACAAGCATCGGGCTGTTCCGGCGAAGCCGTCTCCGAATCCGGCACCGGTGTTTTCCGTGCACCAGTCCGACGTGATCTACTACGGCCGAAGCATCGAGGACTATCTCATCGATGAACTCCTCGAGCCTGGTCGGCAGATACGGACCAAACCAGCGGCGTACGTGCCGTTTTGGTCAGAATTGGCGACCGGGCCGGACCCTTGAGCACAATGCTCGGCAGCGCTGCAGCACAGGCCGTATCAGACGGCCACTCTCACCGACCCCCGCCCATGGCCTGACTACACCATGACCTATGGGGAGAACTTCATGTCCAACGATGACGCCGCCAAGCGGGCGGCACGGCGGGAACGGAACATTACGTGACCACGGTGAAATACGCCTGGGCTCGCCGCCAGGTGATCGATTGCATTGCCACGCTTGCCGACTTCGAATATCAGTCTCGCGTTTGGATCAGGCATGAGCTGCCCTTTCCCGGCTACTACGACGAGCTAGATCTCCAGGTTCATGTGTTGTTCGATGACTTCGAAGTGCTACCTGAACCACGTGCCGTCGACGGCGATCTCCTGCTTCCTGGAGCCGAGGTCAAACGGTTACGAGAACTCGGCGCGGTGTTCGATCCGATGATCGAGCGACTCAGTGAGGTCGCGGAATCTGACGAAGCCTACTTGTCCGATCCGGAGTGGCCGGAGGTCGTTCAACTCGCGCAGCGCTGCCTTTCCGCCTTCATCATCGCCGGCGGCTGGGAGCACACCGACGAGGACGCCAAAGTCGTTGCCGACAAACGCGCGGAAGGTCGCATCCCCACCGTCGACCTTCCTGCCACCCGTCGACGGGTCATCAAGGCCGTCGCGGCCCTGGCCGACTCGGAGTACCAGCAACGCACCTGGACGGGAGGTGGCGTCGATCCCGTCACCGGCAGCCTGGACGCCTGCCTGCGTACCCTGACCAACGACGCCGCGGTCCTGCCCGAACCCCGCAGCGCTGTCGGACGGGTGCTGCTCGAGGGAGACGAGATCGACCGCCTCGCCATCCTCGGATCGGCACTTGGGCAAGTCGACATCACACCTACCGCACATGAGTCGTCACACTGGCCCGCGGTCGTCGACGCAGCCCTGCGCTGCCTGCCTGCGCTGTTCATCGCGGGTGCCTGGGTCGGCCCGGATCCCGATCCGGGTGTGACGCCGCAACGGTAAGGGCGCCGATCGATCGGACCATCGCGGCGAGGGGGACAACCGGCACTCGGCTGAACTAGGGGAAGGGGGCATACCGCAGGTGAAGCACTACATCATCGACGGCAGCGCGATCGACTGCCTCGCCGATTTCTACCGGGAAATCGGAGAGGCGGTCAACGGGCCCGGCGGGTGTTTCGGGGATAGCCTCGATGACCTCGCCGATTGCCTGCTCGGTGGCATGGGCACGCCTGACGACGAGGGCTTCTACTTCACGTGGACGAGCTCGTCGCGAGCGCGGCAGGCCCTGGGACACGACGAGACCGCAAGAGTGTTGCAGCGCACCCTACCGCGCGTCCACCCCACGAACCGCGCGGCCGTCCGCGGCCGCATCGAGGACGCCGAACAGCACCGGGGCGCAACGCTCTTCGACGTCATCGTCGATATCTTCCGTGAACGGGACGTCCGTCTCGATCTGGAATAGGCTCCCGCCACCGAGTACGCGAGTGTCGACGACCCCCGCCGGGCCGACCGGCGAGGAGTTCACGTACCGACCACTCGGGATTTGTGAATATTCGGGTGTGAGCGAGCGGCCGCGGCTGCCCCACCGATCGTGGCGAAAGTCGTGGCCGCTTCTCAGTTCGATCTCATACAATCCTCACCGCGCGAGCCTTGCCTGGATGTCGACAGCCAGACCACCCGGATCACGACGGTGAGACATCATGGACGACTCGCAGCAGCAAGGTCAGCAACCGACCGGACCCGCCGACCAGCAGTATGGGCAGCAGAACCCGCAGCAGCAGGCATGGCGTCGGTCCCCGACCCAGTGGCAGGCCGGTGCCCAGGGACCCGGGGCGCAACCGCAGGGTTCTCCGCAACAGGTGCCTCCGCAGCCGACCGGACAGCAGTGGCAGCCCTACTGGCCCGCCCAGTCGTGGCCGGCGCCGACCACCAGCTGGTGGACCCCCCAGGGATCTGTGACGCCGCCGTCCCCGCCCATGCCTCCCCCCGGGTCGCCGGCGGGCCAGAACCCCGCACCCCACGGCCGGCCGCGCAAGCATCGGGCCGTTCCAGCACTGGTAGCGGGCGCGCTGGTCGTGGCGGCGGCCGTGGGCGGGGTCGGGATCGGCCACCTGGTGTGGCCAGGAACCCAGTCGGCGTCCGGCAACCCGGTCGAGCTCAGCACCGGGTCCTCGCAGAACGGCGGATCCACCGGTAACCGCTCCGCCTCCGGCGCGTCCGGCAGCGCTTCCGAAACCGGCCAGGGAGGCGCCGGACGTTCGGAGAGCGGCTCGTCAGGAACCGACAACAACGGCGGCACCAACAACGGCAAAAGCAGCAACGGCAAAAGCAGCAACGGCGGCACCAACAACGGCGGCACCGACAACGGCAAAGGCAGCAACGGCGGCACCAACAACGGCGGCAGCGGCAGCCAGAGCGGACCCGGCAGCGGCGGGTACGGCGAGTGGCCACCCGAGCTGCTGCCGGGCGGGTTACTTCCCGGGCCGGGCCAGTGGCCGGGCAATGGCGACTCGAGCTCGCCATCCTCCGGCACCATCTCTTCCGCGCCGGGAGCGCCCGACGACATCAGCGGAATCCTGAACAAGGTCGACGACGCCGTGGTGGACATCAACGTCACCTTCGAATACCAGCAGGCCGCGGGGGCCGGCACCGGCATCGTGCTCACCTCGACGGGCGAGGTGCTGACCAACAACCACGTGATCGACGGCGCCACCAGCATCTCCGTCACCGACATCGGCAACGGGAAGACCTACCGGGCCAGCGTGGTCGGCTACGACAAGACCGATGACATCGCGGTGTTGCAGCTCAAGAATGCCTCCGGGCTGGCGACCGCGACGATCGGCAACGCGGACAAGGTGTCGGTCGGCGACGCCGTCGTCGGCATCGGCAACGCCGGTGGGGTCGGTGGCACACCCTCCGCCGCAGGCGGGTCCGTCACCGCGCTGAATCGCAGCATCACGGTCGGCGATGAGATGTACGGCACCACGGAATCCCTGAAGGGGCTCATCGAGGTCAACGCCAACATCCAGTCCGGCGACTCGGGCGGGCCGCTGGTCGACGAGAGGGGCGCCGTCATCGGCGTCAACACCGCAGCATCGGCCCAGCCCGGCCGTGACGGCAGCAACGAGGGATACGCCATTCCGATCCATACCGCGATGCACATCGCCAAGACCATCGAGTCGGGCACCGGGACGTCGACCATCCACGTGGGCCCGACCGCGGCGCTGGGCGTGCTGATCTCCACCGCCGACCAGTCCGCCACCGGCGTGCAGCCGGGACGGATCGGCGGCAACGAGCAGTCGCAGACCAGGGGAGCGCTGGTGGCCGGCGTGATCGGGGGCGGCGCCGCGGCCAAGGCCGGCCTGGCCGAGGGTGACGTGATCACCTCCCTGGGCGGACACCCGGTGACGTCGTCCCGGCACCTGTCCACGCTGATGAGCAGGTACCACCCCGGGCAGTCGGTGAAGCTCGGCTGGACCGACACCACGGGTCACGCGCACAGCAAGACCATCACCCTGGGAACCGGGCCGGCTGCCTGACCGCCCGGCCGCGGTACCCGCCCGAGTCGACTGCCCGGTGACACCCGCCCCCCGTCACCAGGCAGTCGCCACTCGGTCGGCCCGGTCAGCCGGCGTCGATCTTGTAGCCCAGCCCGCGGACGGTCAACAGCCGCTGCGGCACACCGGGGTCGGGCTCGATTTTGCTGCGCAGCCGCTTGATGTGCACGTCCAGCGTCTTGGTGTCCCCGACGTAGTCCGATCCCCACACCCTCTCGATCAGTTGCCCCCGGGTCAGCACCCGGCCGGAATTGCGCAGCAGGTATTCCAGCAGGTCGAACTCCTTGAGCGGCAATGCGATCTCGTTGCCGTCGACGCTGACCTGGTGCCGTCCCACATCCATCCGCACGGCGCCACACTCCAGCACCTCGTCGTCGTCCACCTCGCCCGGCTCGCTGCGCCGCAGCACGGCCCGGATCCGGGCGATCAGTTCGCGGGCCGAGTAGGGCTTGGTGACGTAGTCGTCGGCGCCCAGTTCCAGACCCACCACGCGGTCGATCTCCGCGTCCCGCGCCGTCACCATGATCACCGGGACCGTTCCGCGGGATCGCAGTTCGCGGAACACCTCGGTGCCGGACATGCCGGGCAGCATCAGGTCCAGCAACACGATGTCGGCGCCCGCGCGGTCGTACGCGGCCAGGCCGTCCGGCCCGGTGCCGGCGATCTCGACGGTGAATCCCTCCCGCCGCAACAGGAACGCCAACGGCTCGGCCATGGCCTGCTCGTCCTCGACGATCAGCACCCGGGTCACGTGGCCTCCGCCTGCTGCCGCCCGCCGGGAACACCCACACCCGATCCTTCCGGCGGTGACGGGACCGTCGGGCGCTCGGCATCACCCGGGGAGTCTGCGGCGTCGGCGAGCGGCAGGCGCAGCGTGAAGGTGGAGCCGACGCCCTCCCTGCTCGACAGCCGGATGGACCCGCCGTGGTTGGCCGCCACGTGCTTCACGATCGCCAGGCCGAGTCCGGTCCCGCCGGTCGCCCGGGAGCGCGCCGGATCGGCGCGGAAGAACCGCTCGAACACCCGCTTCTGGTCCTTCGGGGCGATCCCGATCCCCTTGTCCGCCACCGCGATGTCGACCTGGCCACGGCGAAGCACCCGCGTGACCATAACCGTCGACCCCGCGCCGGAGTAGTGCACGGCGTTGTCCACCAGATTGCCGATCGCCGTGGTGAGCAGGCTGCGATCCCCCAGCACGACCGCGCCGATCGGCTCGTCGGTCCGGATGGCGATGCCCGCCGCGGACGCCGTCACCACCGCCCGGTCCACCGCGTCGGCGACCACCTCGTCGACCGATACCAGGTCCACCTCGTCGAGCTGGCCGTCCTGGATCGCGGACAGCGCGATCAGTTCGGTGATCAGGGTGCCCAGCCGGGATGCCTCGTGCTGCATCCGCTCGACGAAACCCCGGACGGTCTCCGGCGAATCGGCGGCCTCGCCCGCCGCCTCGGCCAGCAGACCGATCGCCGTCACCGGCGACTTGAGCTCGTGCGAGACGTTGGCCACGAAGTCGCGCCGGACCATCTCGGCCTGCCTGGCCGCGGTCTCGTCGGTGGCCGTCACCAGCACCAGGCCGCCGCCCAACGGCCGCGCGGACAGCCGCAGCACCTGCGGCCGTCCCGGCTCGTCGGAGACCTCCCACACCTCGACGTCATCCGGATCGTCCCGCGCCGCGATCGCGATGGCGCGCCGGACGATGCGCGGGTCGACGATGCCGCCCTGCACGATGCCCATGTCCTGGGCGCTGCCGTTGGACAGCACAAGGGCCCCGTCCGCGTTCAGCACCAGGTGCCCCGCCGGCGCGGCCGCCATGGCGCGCGCCGCGACGGCGTCGGTCGACGACCCGGTGGGCGCCGGTTGCCGGCCACGGGACCACAGCCTCACAGGCCCATGGTAGGTGACGTGAACCTGCCGCCAGATCGGCGTGCCTGCGCGGCGACCTGGGGAAATGCCGGGCGGGCCGCACTCTGGGGGCAGGTTTTCAGATTTGATGCCACTTCGTGGCGCCCGCGGATGGATGAAACT
>JBIQML010000328.1:0-5805 GCA_044463405.1 Nakamurella lactea
CCGGGTGGTGGTCAGCCTGATCGACGACGGTGACGCCGTGCGACTGGACATCATCGACGACGGAAGGGGTTTCGTCGTGTCCGCACAGCGACATCTTGGCGGTGACGGGAACAGCTACGGGCTGGGCTTCATCGCCGGACGGCTCCGCGAACTGGGCGGCGGGTTGGACGTCGCCAGCACGCCCGGCACCGGCACCGAACTGTCGGCCTACCTGCCGATCCACCACCCGGCGAAGGAGATCTGATGGCCGTCTCGGTGCTGATCGTCGACGACCATCCAGTGGTGCGCGCCGGACTGCGGGCCGCATTGGCGGCGCTGGCGGCATCCTCCGGGTCCGGGCCCGACGCGGTCGAGGTGGTGGGGGAGGCGGCCACCGGCGAGGAGGCCGTCACCCTGGCCACCCATCTGCGGCCGGACGTGGTGCTGTGCGACCTCCGGCTCGGCACCGGAATGGACGGCATCGCGGCCACCCGCCAGTTGCGGGCCCTCGAGCAGGCGCCGGCGGTGCTGATCCTGACCACCTTCGACACCACCGCCGACATCATGCAGGCGGTCGAGGCGGGCGCCGCCGGGTACCTGCTCAAGGACACCGAACCGGACGAGATCGCCAGCGCCATCACCGCGGTCGCCCGCGGCGGCTCCGTGCTCCCGCCCAGCATCGCTGGCCGCATGATCCACGCGCTGAACTCGCCGAAACTCACCAGGCGAGAGGTCCAGGTGCTGGAGCACCTCGCGACCGGCGCCACCAACCAGGACATCGCCCGCGCGCTGGTCGTCACCGAGGCCACCGTGAAGAGCCACCTGGTGCGCATCTTTACCAAGCTCGACGTCGACAACCGGTCCCGCGCCGTGCATGTCGCCCGCCAGCGCGGCATCATCTGACCGGTCATTCGGGCCGTCGCCGCGTCCGGTCGTCATGGTCGGGGTCGTCACCGCCGACCCGTGCTCTGCCTCCGTATGCTCGGCATTCGGGTGCTCGGCCTCCGAACGCGGGCCAGCCGATCCGCCACGAGTCTGGCGATGCGCTGTTGGCCCTCCACGGTCGGATGAACGCCATCGGCCTCGAGCAGCCCGGTGGAGGCGGCCCCGCCCATCGACCGGTTGACGTCCACGCATGTCGGATCGACGTTCCTGATCAGCGCGGCGACGCCATCAAGCTCGGCGGCCCGCCACCCGACGGCTGCGTCACGGAAGAAGGAATCGATACGCCGCTGGTCCCCCGGGGGCGGGGTGAGCAGGGTGATGTCCGCGCCGAGATCACCCGTCACGCATTCGACGAGCGCGCGGATGTTCCGCTCCGTCTCGGCCGGCGCGACCATGCGGTACGTGCGCCTCGGTCCGTGATAGCGAGCATCATTCGTACCGAGCATCATCAGCACCCAGGTGGGCCGCGCGGACTCGACGACATCCAACCGCTCCAGGGCATCCGCTGTGGTGTCGCCGCTCAGCCCGAGATTCACCAGCTCCACGTCCGGCAGCGCGGCCATCTCGATCGATGCGCGCAACAACTCGAACCACCCGCGCCGGTCGGCCGTGACGGAGTCCCCGATTGCCACCAGCCGGTCGCCGGCGGTGAGTGGCATCGCGCTGATAGCTGCCCGGAAGGCACCGTCGGACATCAACTGCGAACTGTCTGCGCGGACGGCTGTCGCCATGTCGGCGACGGTCGTGTGGACGACGTCCTGCGTGGTCCCCGCCATGCTGGCCAGGATGTCGGTCCGAAGGTGGTCCGGCAGCGGGAACCGTTCGAGTATGGGCCAGCGGTTCACCCGGGTATATCTGATGAACCATTCGCGCTCGTGCGGGGTCGTCAACGGTGGCAGGGGCATGGGCCAGCCTTTCGCCGGGAATCGAAAACCCTCCGCGCGCCGGCCCCGTTCGGTGCCTTCCGCGAGCGAGGGGGAATCATCGAGGCGTCCATCACCCCTTCACCGCGCCCTGCAGCAGTGCCGTCGTGAACCGCCGCTGGAACACCAGGTAGACGACCAAGGTCGGCGCCAGGATCAGCAACGAACCCGCACACAGCAAAGGGATGTCGGTCCCGTACTGGCCCTGGAACGCGCCAAGGGCGCCAGCCATGGTTCGCTTGGTGGGATCGTCGACCAGGACGATGGCGAGAAGGAACTGGTTCCACGTCCACAGGAACAGCAAGATGCTCAGCGATGATATCGCGGGCATCGCGAGCGGCACGTGAACCCGCCAAAAGGCCTGCCACACATTCGCGCCGTCGACGCGCGCCGCCTCCGAGAGGTCCGTCGGAACGTTCACGAAGTGAGCGCGCATCCAGAACACCGAAAACGGCATGAACAGCCCGATGAGCGGCAGGATGATCGCCCATCGTGTGTCCAACAACCCCAGATCGCGAATCTGGTAGTACAGCGGAGTGAGGACCGATTCGAACGGCAGGGTGAGGCCGAGGACGAACAAGAGGAACATCACCCGGTGCCCGGGCATGCGCAGATGACCGAACGCGAATCCTGCCATGGTCCCGATAAGAACGGACAGTGGCACGACGCCCAGGACGATCAGGGTGCTCGAAACCAGCAGCTTGCCCATGTCGGCCGCTTGGAATGCATCCACGAAGTTGTGCCATTGCGGGCTGCTGGGCCAGGAGATCCCGTTCGGATAGGTGCCCGCCTTGTGCAGCGCGGTGAACAGGAGACTGATGAATGGCACCAGGGTGATCACGATCAGCAGCAGGAGCAGCACGCGGCCGATGAGCGTCTCGCGCCGTCCGATGATCACTCGTTCTCCTCCCTTGTCAGCCACTGGATGGGAATTACGAATATCAACACGAGAAGCATCAGAAAGACCGCGAGGGCGGATGCCTGGCCGACTTCGCGCTGGAAGAACGCGAGGTAGTAGACCGCGTAGCCGGGGACCATCGTGGAGGTGCCCGGTCCACCTTGGGTCGAGATGTAGATGATGTCGAAGCTGGCGAGCGCGGCGATCACGGTGACCGTCACGCAGACGCCGATCTCCTGGCGCAGTGCCGGCAGCGTGATGGATACGAATTCCCGCACCGAACCGGCACCGTCCAGTCGCGCCGCCTCGTAGACGGCGGGGTCGACCTTGGTCATCCCTGCCAGCAGGAGCAGGGTGCAGAGACCCAACAGCACCCAAGCGCCGATGACGCCGACCGCCGGCAACGCGAACGTGAAGTCCCCAAGCCACGCTCGCGTGATGCCGGCCAGTCCGATGGCCGACAGCATCTGATTGACCAGGCCGGTGGAGGACAGCAGCCAGCTCCAAATGATGCCGGCCGCGACCAGCGGGATGATCTGTGGGAAGAAGATGACGATCCGCGCGACGACGGCGAGCCGGCTCGCGGCGATCCTTCGAATCGTCGAGGCGATGATCAGCCCGAAGATCACTGGTATCGCGCTGAAGAACACGATGAGCTTGACCGCGTTGACTATCGACGCGAACAGCGTCGGGTCCGTGAACAAGGCCGAGTAGTTCCGCAGCCCGACGTATGTCGAGGGCCCGATACCGTCCCAGCTGTACACCGAGTACTGAAAGGTGTACAGCAGCGGCCGGATGACGAACATCGCGTAGAACGCGATCGCAGGAGCCGCGAACAACCATCCCGACCAGGTTCGCCGCATATGGCGGCGTTGCGGGCGGTGCCGCGGTGCGGCGTTCCCGGTGGCGGGAGCGCCTTCAACCGGGCGCGGTGCGGCTCGACCCAGGCGACTGACCACGCGTCTCAGTGCCCGACTTCACTCGCATACTCGGACTGCACGGCCTGGAGCATGCCCTCGGGTGTCTGCTTCCCACCGACGAGCTCTTGCAGGTTGGGGGTCCATCCCTTGGCGTAGATGGATCCCGTCGCGTTGGCGATGAAGTCCATGGCTCCATTGTCCTCCGCGACCGTGCTGCCGGCCGCCAGCGTGCTTGCCGTGACCGTGCCGGCATCGATGGGAGGCATGTACGCGTCCGCCGGGCCCATCGGATGCGAGCCGCCCACCTTCACGTCGACCGTTCGCGCCTGCTTGTTGGTGGCGACCCAGTCCAGGAAGAACGCGGCGCAGTCGGCATGGGACGCGCCCTGCCCGATACCAAGCGTCAATGGCGTCGACATCGCCGCCTGCGTTCCGCCAGCCTTGAGCGGGGGCATGAGGAAGAAGCCGACCTTGCCCGGCATCTGCTTGTCGAGGTTTCCGGACTCCCAGTCCCCGTTGAACATGAACAGGCCCTTGCCGGCGATGAAGCGGCTCATCATGGTGGCGTAGTCCATCGCGTTGGCGTCACTGGCCAGGTAGCCCTGCTTGATCCACTTCTGCAGGTGCTTGGCGGCCTTGAGGTTTGACGGGGTGTCGATCGTTGCTCCCGGCTTCTGCCAGATCCAGTCGTTGATGGCGCTCGGCGGGCCGTAGGCCGCCATCAGGTTCTGCAGCGGGAAGGCTAGCCCGCCGGTCGCACCTCCGTTGAATTGCTGGATCGGCGTGATACCGGCCTGCTTCGCCTTCTTCATGTCGGAGTCGAGTTCCGCCAGCGTCGAGGGAGCTTTCGTCATACCGATCTTCTTGGCGAGGTCCTTGTTGTAGAACACGCCGGTCATGCTGTAGTTGAGCCCCATGGCGTACAGCGGCCCGGAGCCTCGGCTGCCGTCCTTGGCCACACGCATCGATTGGAGTTGCGAGGCCGGCCACTTGTCCCAACCGAAGGCTGCCGCGTACGGGTCGAGGTTCGTCAGCAGGTGGTCTTTCGCCAGATCGGAGACCTGCGGTAAGCGCATCAGGTCGGGCGGATCGTTCGAGAGCACCCGTGGCGCGTTCGAGGTGAGGGCCGCGAACTGGTCGTAGCGAATGTCCCAGCCGGTGATCTGCATGCCGCATTCCATCAGGTGCCCGACCAGCGTTCCCGCGCCAAGCACCGCGACGTCGTCGCTGTTCCAGCCATAGCGATGCATCATCGGCGCCAGGTACATCGAGGGATCGGCCAGCCTGCCGCCGATCACGACATCGGCCCCGGCATCCAGCGCCGGGAGAATGGCGTCGGCGCCGAGATAGGCATTCATGCCGACGACCGGACGTCCCACGTCGGACAGCGTGCCGGAGCCGTCCATCACCGGCTGATCGAGCGCGACGGCATCGGTCACGTCGTCGCCCTCGATGCACGCCACCTTGAGGCCTCTGATCCCGAGCTCGCGGGCGATATCGCGGGTTCTGATCGCAGCGGCCCGCGGATTGGCCGCGCCCATGTTGCTGATGATGGTCGTACCCGCCCCGTGACAGACCGGCAGCAGGGCGCGCATGCGGCGTTCGAGATAAGCATTGTAGCCGCGGCTCGGATCGGCCATGCGATCGCGATGCGCGAAGGCCACGGTACGCTCGCCGAGGCATTCGAGCACCAGAACGTCGAGCGCGCCGCGCTGCACGAGGTCGACCGCCGGCTCAAGCCGGTCGGCAGCAAATCCGGCACCCGTTCCGATACGCATGATGTCGGATGTCCTGCTCATGACCGGCTCGATCCCGAACGCGCTCAATCGCCCTGCAAATCCCGGATATCGTCGAAGAACAGGTCCTCGATCGACGCCGGCGACTGCTTGATCGAACCGATCTTGGCCATGAACTGCGCGGTCTTGAGCACCTTCGCGGGCCGCAGCGTATAGGCATAGTCCTTGTCGCTGATCATCGCGTGGATGCCGTCGAGCGTGTTCTTGGTGTCGCGGGACGCATCGAGGTAGAGCTGCGCCGCGCTTTTCTTGTCCTTGTTGATGATGGCGATCGCCTCCTCCAGCGCTCCCAGAAACGCGCGATAGACCTTTGGGCTGGCCTCGCGGAACTTGCCGCTGGCGGT
>JBIQML010000329.1:0-5772 GCA_044463405.1 Nakamurella lactea
CGGGCCAGCTCGACCGGCCGGCCGGCGCGGGTCCCCGTCCGCCGGGCCGGGTCCAGCTCCAGATCGCCGGCCCGCAGCACCGGCGGCGTGGCGGGGGTGGCCCGCCGGCCGAGCGCGCGCACCCGCGCGACCAGTTCGGCGAACGCGAACGGCTTGGCCAGGTAGTCGTCGGCGCCCAGCGACAGCCCCTGCACCTTCTCGTCGATGCCGGCCGCGGCGGTCAGCAGCAGCACCCGCGTCATGGTGCGGGCGGCGATCAGATCGGCCAGCAGGTCGTCGCCGTGCATGCCGGGCAGGTCGCGGTCCAGCACCAGCACGTCGTAGCGGGTCACGGTCGCCTTCTCGTGCCCGTCGGTGCCGTCGTAGGCGACGTCCACGGCCATCCCCTCGGCCCGCAGCCCCCTGGCGACGGCGTCCGCCAGCGGCCGCTCGTCCTCCACCACCAGAACTCGCATCGCTATCGCCGCCTGGCCGCCTCGCCGGTGTCGCCCTCGGACACCACATCGTCGGCCACCGCCAACTCGGTGATCCGCCGCGCCACCGCCTGCGCCGACAGCCCCGCCTCGTCCAGCAGCTCGGAGCGGGAGCCGGGCTCCAGGAACTCCTGCGGCAGCGCCAGCACGGTGACGGGCACCCCGGTCCCCGCCAGCCGGTCGGCGATCGCCGCGCCGACACCGCCGGAGCGGCCGCCGTCCTCCATCGTGACCACCATCCGATGGCCACGGGCCAGCTCGACCAGGTCGTCGGAGACCGGCAGCACCCAGCGGGGGTCCACGACCGTCACCGCGATCCCCTGGTCGACGAGCCGGCCGGCGGCCTGCACCGCCACCGCGGCGAACGCGCCCACCGCCACCAGCAACACGTCCGGCCGGTCCGCGCCGCCCGGCCGGGCGTCGCCGTTGGTCTCGCCGTGCGCGCGCCCGTGCGCGACCGGCTCGACCAGCACGTCCACCGTGCCGACCCGGCGCACGGCCGGGATCGGTGACGGCACCGTGCCCTTCGGCCAGCGCAGCACCGTGGGACCCTCCGTCACCGCCAGCGCCTCGCGCAGCTCCTCGGCCAGGCTGCCGGCATCCCTGGGCGCGGCCAGCCGCAGGCCGGGCACCAGGCCGGCCAGCGACAGGTCCCACATGCCGTGGTGGCTGGGGCCGTCCGGTCCGGTTACCCCGGCCCGGTCCAGCACCACCGTCACCGGCAGCCGGTGCAGCGCGCAGTCCATCATCAGCTGGTCGAACGCCCGGTTCAGGAACGTCGAGTACACCGCCACCACGGGGTGCATGCCGCCCATGGCCAGTCCGGCGGCGGAGGTCATCGCGTGCTGCTCGGCGATGCCCACGTCGAACACCCGGTCGGGGAACGCGGAGGCGAAGGCGTTCAGGCCGGTGGGCCCGCGCATGGCCGCCGTCACCGCCACCAGGTCGTCCCGCTCGGCGCCCAGCGCCACCAGCTCGCGGCCGAACACGTCCGTCCAGTTGGTTCCCGTCCGGGGCAGCGGCGTGCCGGTGGCCGGGTCGAACGCCGGCGGGGAGTGCATCAGCTCGGCGTCGTCGTGCTCGGCGGGCGGGTAGCCGCGGCCCTTCTGGGTCAGGCAGTGCACCAGCACCGGCCCGTGGAAGTGCTTGGCCCGGCGCAGCGCCCGCTCCACCGCCCCGATGTCGTGCCCGTCGATGGGGCCCAGGTACTTCAGGCCCAGGTCGGAGAACAGCGTCTGCGGCAGCAGCCAGTCCTTCATCGCGGACTTCGCGGCATGCAGGATCCCGTACAGCGGTCGACCCACGACGGGTGCCCGCGGCAGGGTGGACTTGACCCGGCCCAGGATCCGCTCGTACCCGGGCCGCAGCCGCAGGTCGGCCAGCCGCTCGGCCATCCCACCGGTGGTCGGAGCGTAGGAGCGCCCGTTGTCGTTCAGCACGATCACCACCGGCCGGCTCTGCGCCGAGGCGATGTTGTTCAGCGCCTCCCAGGCCATCCCGCCGGTCAGGGCCCCGTCACCGATCACGGCGACCACCGTGCGGTACCGCTCGCCGCGCAGCGCGAACGCCTTGGCCAGACCGTCCGCGTAGGCCAGCGAGGTGGAGGCGTGTGAGTTCTCCACCCAGTCGTGCTCGGATTCGGCCCGGTTCGGGTAGCCGGACAGCCCCTTGCGGGTGCGCAGGGCGTCGAACTCCTCCGCCCGGCCGGTGACGATCTTGTGCACGTAGGCCTGATGCCCGACGTCGAAGATGATCGGGTCGGACGGCGAATCGAACACCCGATGCAGCGCCAGGGTCAGCTCCACGATGCCCAGGTTCGGCCCCAGGTGACCGCCGACCCGAGCGACCTTCTCCACCAGGAACGCCCGGATGTCGGCGGCGGCCTCGGCCAGCTCCGCCTCGGACAGCGCCCGGACGGCGGCCGGCGAACTGACCCGGCGCAGTCCTGCCACGGTGTCTCCCTCGATGTTCCGGTGTGGTCTTCCGCATCGTCCCCGGGCCGTCCCCGGAGCCGGTCGTCGACGATCGCCGGGCCGAAGGGCCCTGCCGTCGCCAGCGCGACCCCCCGACGGTACCGCCCGCGAAGATCCGCGGTGTGGCGGCAGGCCGGCCGGTGCGCCCCGGGTGGCGGCGGCCGGTGAGCCGAGTGCCGTCCACGCGTGCGACAGCATTACGGTGGAAAACCATGTCGGTTCCCGAATCCCTGTTGCGCCACGGCGGCACGCCCCTGGTGGTGGGCCACCGCGGCGCCTCCGCGACCATGCCGGAGAACACCATGCCGGCGTTCCTCGCGGCCTGGCAGGCGGGGGCCGCCTGGATCGAGACGGACGTCCAGCCGACCGCCGACGGCGAGCCGATCCTGCTGCACGACGACGCGGTGGACCGCACCACCGACGGCACCGGCCCGGTGAGCGCGCTGACCGTCCAGGAGCTGGCGACGCTGGATGCCGGCTCGTGGTTCGACCCGGCGCATGCCGGTACCAGGGTGCCCCGGCTGTCGGAGCTGCTGGCCGAACTGTCCGGCGAGCGCCGGGTGCTGCTGGAGATCAAGGGCCCGCACACCCGGGGGCAGTTGCAGCAGATCGTGCAGCGCATCTCGGCGGCCGGCGCGCAACGGTCGGTGCTGCTGCAGTCCTTCGAGGTGCCGGCGCTGGCCGAGCTGCGGGCGATGCTGCCGGATGAGCCGCTGGGCCTGCTGGTGGGACCCATCGGTGACGATCCCGTCGGGGACTGCCGCGAGCTGGGAGCGATCACCTACAACCCGTACGTGGGGGCGCTGCTGGGTCAGCCCGACCTGGTCGGGACGCTGCATGCCGCTGGCATCGCCACCATTCCCTGGACGTCGGACGACCCCGACCAGTGGTCGCGGCTGACCGCCATGGGGGTGGACGGCATCATCACCAACGACCCGGCGGCGCTGCTGGCCTGGCATGCCGAGCGGGCTTGAGTGCGTTCGGTCGAGCCGTTCGGCCCGCCGCGGCTGGGCCGTCCGGCCGAGCGAGGGTGAGCCGTTCGGTCCAGCGCGTCCGGGCCGTCCGGCCGAGCGCCCCGGCCGGCGCGGCCACCTACCCTGGGCACCATGTGTCGCAACATCACCGCGCTGCGCGGACTCGAACCACCCGCCACGGACGAGGAGGTCGACGCCGCCGCGCTGCAGTACGTGCGCAAGGTGGCCGCGCTGTCCTCGGTGTCGGAGGACGTCCGGCCCGCCGTCGTGGAGGCGGGGACGGCCATCGCCGCCGCCACCCACCAACTGCTGGCCGAGCTGCCGGCGCGCCGGGTGCCGCCGAAGTCGGAGCCACCGCTGCGCCGGCTCGCGGCCGCGCACGCCCACTGACCGGCGTCCTTGCCCGGCCACAGGGCTCGGTGAGCTTGCCCGGCCACCGTCGGGGTCGGTGAGCTTGTCCGGCCACCGTCGGGCTCGGTGAGCTTGCCCGGCCGCCGTCGGGCTCGGTGAACTCGGCGCGAACTACTTGCCGGTGCGCTCGCGGTGCGCACAGCCCGGCCAGCAGCAGGGTCGGCGCTGGCCCTCGGCGAGTTCCTCTCCGGTGCGGCGGATGCGCCGCTCGCGGGTCTTGGACTGCTTGGCGTCCTGCACCCAGCAGATGAACTCGTTGCGGGCCAGCGGGGTGATGTCCTCCCAGGCGGCCAGCACCGCAGGGTCGGCGAGCAGGGCATCCCGCAGATCCGCCGGAAGCTCGTGCACGACGCCGCCGGAGACCGACCGGGTGCCATGTCGGGCGCTGGTCCGGCTGCTCATGGCGCCCACCGTACCGGTGCCGGAACGGTCGCAAGATCTGGTGCGGAATTATCCGGTGCGCGGGAAATTCCGCACCAGATCCGAGGGCGATCCCGCCTCGGCGAGTCCAGGGAACCTCTCGTCCGTGACCGCGTCACCGGGTTCGCACTCGATGCGGCCCCACCTCACCCGGGGACGAACCGGACTCCTCACCCACTGCCTCGGCGTGCTGGAGTAGCGGCCCCACCTCACCCGGGGACGAACCGGGCCACGCACTCCACGTGGTGGGTCTGCGGGAAGGCGTCGAACGCGCGGAGCGTGTCCAGCCGGAACCCGGCAGCGGCCAGCGCGGCGGTGTCCCGGGCCAGCGCCGCGGGATCGCAGGCGACGTAGACGATCACCGCCGGTCCCCGTTCGGCGATGGTCCGGCAGATGCGGGTTCCGGCGCCGGAGCGCGGCGGGTCCAGCACCACCGCATCCACAGGACCGGCCAGCCCGTGCGGTGCCGCCGGTGCCTTCAGCGCGGCATCGACGCCGGCCCGCAGGGCGAGCGCCCACGGCACCTCGCGCAGGTTGAGCGCCGCCAGCGTGGACGCCTCCCGGTCGTGCTCCACGGAGATGACGCGGCCGCCCGGGCCGACGAGGTCGGCGAGCACCGCGGCGAACAGCCCGACCCCGCCGTAGAGGTCCCAGGCGGTGCCGCCGGTGAGGTCGATGCCGGCCAGCGCCCCGGTGACGGCGTCGCACAGCACATCGGCGGCCCGCGCATGCGCCTGCCAGAATCCTCCGGCACCGACGAGGAAGCTCCGGCCGGCCACCGTTTCGACCAGGTCGCCGCCCGCCGCGCTTTCCAGCACGCGCCCGCCACGGAGCCACGTCACCGCCGGTGGGCCGTCCGCGGTCCGGGCCAGCACCACCTGGTCGGCGCCGCGCGGGGGCCGGAGCCCTGCGGCCGCCTCGGTCAGGCCGGGCTCGGCGATCAGGCACGGCGCCTCGGGGCTGACCGGGACCACGGTGTGCGAGCGGTACCGGCGGGGGCCGATGCTCCCGTCACCGTCGGCATCCCCGCCACTCACCGCCCACCGCACCCGGGTGCGCCAGCCGAACCCGTCGCCGGGGGGATGTGTGCGCGAAACGCATTGCTCCACCACCACCGGCACGTCCATCCCCGCCAGCCGGCGCAGCTGCTCGGCGACCACCGCGGCCTTGAGGTCGCGCTGCAGATCCGGCGCCGCGTGCTGGAAGTCGCAGCCGCCGCACCCCCCGGGCCCGAAGTGCACGCACGGCGCCGTGACCCGCCGGGGGTCTGCCCGCAGGATCGTCACCGCCTCGCCCCGGCAGAACGACCGCGGCCTGGCCTCGGTGATGCGCACCACCGCCCGCTCCCCCGGCAGCGCGTAGCGCACGAACACCACCCGGCCGCCCGGCCCCCCGGCGCGCGCCACGCAGACGCCGCCGTGCGCCACCGGACCGATATCCAGCTCGACCTCGTCGCCGACCGCCAACCCACCGCCGTCCACGCCCGGCCCACCGCCGTCCACGCCCGGCCCACCGCCGTCC
>JBIQML010000330.1:0-5721 GCA_044463405.1 Nakamurella lactea
GCGGCCGCCGAGCAGGCGCTGCTGCTGGTCGCCGACCTCGCCGCCACCGATGGGCTGGCCGGGCCGCTGCTGCTGGCCGCCACCGGCCGCGGCCCCCTACCGGTGGGCTTCTCGGTCATGTGACGCGGCAGGTGACCCGCTCCCGCGAACTCGCCCTTGACAGCATTGGCTATTGCTATTAGCTTTATGGCTATGAACAACAGCCAATCCCAGCCCAACCCCACCACCCAGACACTGTCCCGCCCCGGCGGGAGCATCGCCTTCGACGTGACCGGCCCGGCCGACGCCCCGCTGGTCGTCGCGATCCCCGGCATGGGGGACGTCCGCAGCACCTTCCGTCACCTGCGCGCGACGCTGGTCGACGCCGGGCTACGGGTCGCCACCATGGACCTTCGCGGGCACGGGGACAGCGACGCGACGTTCGGCGGCAGCCGTCGAGATGCAGCCGACTACGACGACCGCGCCGCCGCCTCCGACGCCCTCGCCCTGATCGAGCACCTGGGCGGACCGGCCGCGATCGTCGGCAACTCGATGGGCGCCGGGGCCGCGGTGCTCGCGGCGGCCCAGCGCCCGGACCTCGTCACCGCCCTGGTGCTGATCGGACCGTTCGTGCGCGACGTCCCGCAGCCGGCGTTCACCCGGCTGATGTTCCGCGCCATGATGGGCGGCCCGTGGTCCAGCAGGGTCTGGCTGATGTACCTGCCGTCGCTGTACCCGTCCCGCCGCGACGAGGACTTCGCCGCGCACCGGAAGGAGATCGCCGAGTCGCTGCGCCGGCCCGGCCACGCGGCGGCCTTCCGGCGGACCACGCGCACCGATCACGACCCCGCCTGGCAGGCCAGGGAGAAGGTGCAGGCGCCGACGCTGGTGGTGATGGGCGAGAAGGACCCGGACTTCCCCGACCCGGCGGCCGAGGCGGACCTGGTGGCCACGGCGCTCGGCGGCGAGGTGCTGATGGTCCCGGGCGCCGGGCACTACCCGCAGTCGGAGTTCCCGGAGGTGACCGGACCGGCGGTGACGTCGTTCCTGCAGCGTCACGCGGCGGGACGACCGAGCGATGCCTAGGGCTGGCCTCACGCCGGCCTCGGTGGCCGCGGCCGCTGCCGACATCGCGGACGAGACCGGCTGGGAGCAGCTGACTCTCGCGGCGGTGGCGGACCGGCTCGGGGTGCGGCAGCCCAGCCTGTACAAGCACGTCGCCTCGCTGGCGTCGCTGCGCGGGGCGGTCAGCCTGCTGGCGGTGACGGAGCTCGGCGAGCGCCTGATGGCGGCCGTCGCGGGCCGGGCCGGCCGGGACGCGCTGGCTCAGCTGGCCGCCTCGTATCGGGACTACGCGCGCGCCCATCCGGGCCGGTACGCGGCCAGTGTGGCCGCCCCGGCCGAGGGCGACGCCGAGCACGCCAGGGCCAGCCAGGCCGTGCTGCGGACGGTGGCCGCGGTGCTGCGCGGGTACGGCTTCGAGGGCGGTGACGGCAGCCCCGAGGGTGCCAGCACCGATGCGCTGCACGCGATCCGGGCGCTGCGGGCGATGCTGCACGGTTTCGTCGCGCTGGAGTCGGCGGGCGGGTTCGGGCTGCCGCTCGACCTGGACGAGAGCTTCCGCCGAATGGTGGACGGTCTCGACGCCGCGCTGCTCCGGCAGTCGCCGGACAAGCCGGTGGACTCCGTCACCGCCCGGTGAACAGCTCGTTCATGTCCGCGTAGGGAATCCCGCCGGCCAGCGGGGCGAAGCTGCCGGTGGCCAGCAGCTCCGTCACCGACCGGCGCAACGCGCCGAACATCGAGGCCCCCAGCGACGAGCCGGTGGAGATGCGGGCGACGCCGGCGCCGGCCAGGTCGGCGACCGGCGGGGTGCGCGGCCCGGCCAGGATGTTCACCGGGCCGTCGATGCCGCCGGTGAGCCGGGCGATCAGGTCCAGGTCGGCCACGCCGGGCACGAAGACGCCACTGGCACCGGCGTCCAGGAACGCCGCCGCCCGGCGCAGCGTCTCCGGAAGCCGGCTGTCCGGCTCGCCCACCTGCGCGAGGTAGATGTCCGTGCGGGCGTTGATGTACAGCGGCACGCCCAGCTTCTCGGCGGCGTCCCGGGCCACCTGCACCCGGTGCGCGGCCTGCTCGACCGGCCAGAGCGGATCGCCGCCGGAGTCCTCCAGGTTGACGCCCACAGCGCCGGCCTCGATGAGCGCCGTGACGGTGGCCGCGAGGTCCCGGTCGCCCTCCCCGTAGCCGGTCTCCACGTCGGCGGTGACGGGCAGGTCGACGGCGGCCGCGATCCGCGCAACCGCCCCGACGGCCTCATCCCTGGTCATCACGTTGCCGTCCGCGCGACCCAGGCACCACGCCACCGCGGCGCTGCTGGTGGCGATCGCGGCGGCGCCGGCCTGCTCGATGATCCGGGCGGACGCGGCGTCCCAGGCGTTGGGCAGCACCACGGGCCGGCCGGGGATGTGTAGCGCCGTGAAGGCCTCGGCGCGGGACCGGGAACTGGTGATATCGCTCATCCCCCTATGAAAGCGCACGCCGCCGACGCCCGCTCCCCGGACCGCCCTCCATCGCCCGCATGGATCAACATCCGCGGCATGCGCGAACGTCGCGGAAATGTGACCACCGGGGCTGGTGGGGACAACTTCATGCATGCGGTGGAAGACCCTTCTATGTTTGTCAAGCCGGATTTGTTGCCGGTTTTGTCGCATTGAGGGTGCGGTAGATCTGGCGCGCGAGGTAGCGCTTGATGATCCTGCGGATTTCCTTGATCGTTTTCCCTTCGGCGCGACGTCTGGCGACGTACGCCCTGGTCGCGGGGTCGTGTGTCATGCGGGTGATGGCCACGATGTACAGCACTCGGTTCAGACGCCGGTCACCGCCACGGTTCAGGCGGTACCGCCCGGTGGTGTTGCCCGAGGAGGCGGGTATCGGGTTGACACCGGCCAGGGAGGCGAACGCGGCTTCCGAGTGCACCCGGCCGGGATGCGACCATGCGGTAAGGCATGTCGCGGCGGCGACGGGTCCGATGCCGATCTTGTCCAGCAGCGGTTCGGCGTGGCTGATCTGCACGAGTTGGCGCAGGTGCACGGTGTTGTCGGCCAGTTCGCCGTCCAGGGCGTTGATGCGCACGGCCAGGCGGATGCATTCGGCGCGGGCGACCTGGTCGGCCAGCGGCTCCTTGCGGGCTCGCCAGTGCGCGGCCTGGTCGATCTGCGCGGCCGTCAGCGACCGGCGGGCGTCGATACCCAGCTCGTGCACGCGCAGCAGCGCGGTCAGCGCGTTGACCGCGCGGGTGCGCTCGCAGGTCATCGCGTCACGGGCGGTCAGCAGCACCCGCAGGGCGGCGCGGGCGCCGTCGTCCAGGCGGGGGCGGCGCAGCCGCGTCACGTCGGTGCCGAGCACCGCGGCCGCGATGCGCCCGGCGTCCAGCGGGTCGGACTTGCCCACGCCGCGGCGGCTACGGGCATCCATGGCCGGGGCCTCGGCGACCCGGTAGCCGCCCGCGGCGACGGCACCGGCCAGCAGCGCCCCGTAGGAGGCGATGCCCTCGATCACCCACAGCGTGTCGGCGACCGAGCCGGTGCGGCGGGCCCACCCAGCCGATCGCCCGCGTGCGGCCGGCGGCGGTGGTCGGGAACTGGCGGGTTTCGATCACCGCGCCGGTCATGGCGGCGATGATCGCGTAGACGTGGTTGCGGGCGTGAGTGTCCACGCCCACGACGAACCGGAACGTTCGCGCAACAATAGACATCGGCGGTCGTGATCCTCTCCTTGCGGTGGTGTGCGGTCCGGCCGCCAACGGCCGGCGCCGGCCCGGGAAGAGGTCACTTCGGAACAGCACTGTGACGAGTCACGCCACTCGCGTGGCGGACAACCTTCTGATCAGGTCACCGGAGTGAGGCCGGGCAGGCGCCGGCCGACCACCCCGCGACCGGACAGATCTTCCACAAGGCACCCACACGCGGCCAATCGATCCAAGAGCCACAACCACGGAACGGAACGGCCAACACCGACCCTGCCAGCCAGTCCCAGACCAGCCACCACCAGACTCACAGTTGATCCATGCGGAGGGTGGGGCCGATCCATGCGGAGGGTGGGGCCGATCCATGCCGAAGGTGGGGCCGATCCATGCGGAGGGTGGGGCCGACCCGCCGGGTTCAGCGGCCGGTCGCCGCCGCGTACACCACCCGGCGGGCCAGGCCGTGCCGGGCGGCCACCGCGTCGACGGCGTCCCGCCGGGACGAGCCCGCCGACACCAACTCGGCTACCTGGGCCGCCAGCTCGCCCGGCCCCGGGGCCCCGTCACCGCCGGTCGGCGCGCCGGCCACCACCAGGGTCACCTCGCCCCGAACGTCCCCGGCCCCGGCCGCCAACTCCCCCAGCGGGCCGCGCCGGACCTCCTCGTAGGTCTTGGTCAGCTCCCGGCACAGCGCCGCCGGCCGGTCCGCGCCGAACGCCGTCACCATCGCCGCCAGGGCGTCGGCCAGCCGGTGCACCGACTCGAAGAACACCATGGTGCGCCGTTCCCCGGCCAGCTCGGCCAGCGCCCGCGACCGCTCCCCCGCCTTGCGGGGCAAGAACCCCTCGAAGCAGAACCGGTCGCTGGGCAGGCCGGACAGCGCCAGCGCCGTTAGCACCGCGCTCGGCCCCGGCACGCTCGTCACCGGCAGCCCAGCCTCCGCGGCCGCCGCCACCAGCCGGTACCCGGGATCCGACACGCTGGGCATGCCGGCGTCCGTCACCAGCACCACCGTGTCGCCGCCGCGGATCCGATCCAGCAGCCCCGGGATGCGCGCCCGCTCCACCGCCTCGTAGTAGGAGACCACGTGGCCGCGCAGCGTCACCTGCAACTCGGCGGCCAGCCGGCGCAGCCGGCGGGTGTCCTCCGCGGCGATCACATCGGCACCGGCCAGCGCGGCGGCCAAACCGGGCGAAGCATCCGAGATCCGCCCCAACGGCGTGCCGGCCAGCACCAACCGTCCGGTCCCGGCACCCGATCCCATCGGCTCACCCTACGATCGGTCCCATGGCATCCGGCACCGGCGTCGCGGATCGCGCCGGCGAACCCATCCTCGAGCCGGACGTCATGGACCCGGACTTCGACGACGCCCCGGAGTGGCTGGGCCGGCCGAGCGTCGACGAGCCGGACCCCGAGTCGGAGCGCCGCGCCGATCCGGCCGATTCGATCGTCGACGTCGGTGACGTGCCCCCCGTGGAGGCCCCGGTGCGCCGGCGCGCGGTGTTGCTGCCGCCGATGCCCACCGACCGTGCGCGCGGCTGGATCGTCACCGGGGTGCTGACCCTGATCGGCGGGTTCCTACGGTTCTGGGAACTGGGCTGGCGCACCGACGGCGGAACCCCGCTGTTCGACGAGAAGTACTACGCGGTGCAGGCCGCCGAGATGATCCGCACGGGCGGCGTGGAGGACAACCAGGGCTACGGGGTGATCGTGCACCCCCCGCTGGGCAAGCAGCTGATGGCCCTCGGCGAGATGATCTTTGGCTACAACCCGGTGGGCTGGCGGTTCGCCTCCGCGGTGGCGGCCACGGTGTGCATCGTGCTGATCATCCGATCCACCCGCCGGCTGACCCGCTCGACCCTGCTGGGCGGCATCGCCGGGGTGCTGCTGATCTGTGACGGGGTCTCGCAGGTGATGGCGCACACCGCGCTGCTGGACTCGCTGGTGGCGCCGTTCGTGCTGGGCGCGTTCGCCTGCCTGCTGGTCGACCGGGACCA
>JBIQML010000331.1:0-5714 GCA_044463405.1 Nakamurella lactea
CGGAGGTGCTACGGCTGCTGGTGCACGACGCCGACCTGGTCGGACCTGACCCGGCGCGGGCGTCCGAGCTGGCCGCTTCCGCGCTGCTGTCCCGCGCGCGCCGGGCCGGAAGTGCCACCGGCGCAGCCGATTCCGCCCGGTCGGCCCGCCGGCACGAGATGCTGCGGCTGGCCTGCGCCGATCTGCTGGGAGCGGCCGACACCGGCCTGGTGATGGCCGGGCTCACCAGCGTGGCCGATGCCGTGGTGCAGGCGGCGCTGCAGGCCGCGCACCGCGAGTTGAGCTCCGAACGCGACGACGGGCTCGCCGGCACGCTGGCCGTGATCGGGATGGGCCGGTTCGGCGGGGGTGAGATGGGCTACTCCTCCGACGCCGACGTGATGTTCGTCGCCGGACCCGCCCGGCCGGACGCCGACCCCGAGCGAGTGAGCGCCGACGCGACCGCGCTGGCCGAGCTGACCACCCGGCTGCTCGGCCGGCCCAGCCCGGACCCGGCGCTGCGGATCGACGCCGACCTCCGCCCGGAGGGCAGGTCCGGTCCGCTGGTGCGCACCGTCGACTCCTACGCCCAGTACTGGCGGCGCCGGGCCCAGCCGTGGGAGCGGCAGGCGCTGCTGCGGGCCCGGCCGGTGGCCGGAGACGAGTCGCTGATGGCGGCGTTCCTGGACGAGGCACGTGATGTCCGATACCCTCCCGGCGGGCTGGATGCCACGGACGTGCGGGAGATCCGGCGGATCAAGGCACGGGTGGACACCGAGCGGCTGCCCCGCGGCGCCGACCCCACCCTGCACACCAAGCTGGGCCGCGGCGGCCTGTCGGACGTGGAGTGGACCGTGCAGCTGCTGCAGTTGCGGCACGCCGGGGAGGTTCCGGAGCTGCGCGGCCCGGGCACCCTGCCGGCGATCCGGGCGGCGGCGCGGGCGGGGCTGATCGACGAGCAGGATGCCACCGCGCTGACCGACGGGTGGCTGGCGGCGACCCGGGCGCGTAACGCGATCATGCTGGTCACGGGTAAGCCCGGTGACGAGATCCCGGCCCATGGCCGGGTGCTGGCCGGCATCGCCCGGGCCTGCGGATATCCGGCGCACGTCGACCCCGGCCGGTTCGTGGACGACTACCGCCGCGCCACCCGTCGTGCCCGTCGGGTGGTGGATCGGCTGTTCGACCGGGACTGACCGGGGCACCAGCGCGGCGCGGAATCGCCAGCGAACCGGCCGGGGCGGGCCGGTCGGGCGTCCGTTGCGGCCTCGCGTCTCTGGGATGATGGCCGGGTGCCATGGTGGATCTGGATCGTCATCGTCGTTGTTGCGGTCGCGCTCATCGCGCTGATCGTCGGGCTCGTGCTGGGCCGTCGCCGGAAGGTGTCGCTGGCCCCGGCCCCCGCGCCCGAACAGGTGCCGGGACCCAAGCCCCCGCCGAAGGGCGGCGGGTACAAGGCGGGCGGCTCGATCTCGTTCTCCGCCGGTTCGGGGACGGCGACCCTGGACCGGCCGCCCGCAGCGCCGGTGACGGAAACCCCGGCCCCGGCTCCCCCGGCCCCGGCGCCGGAGGGCCTGGCCGAACCGGCGCCGGCGACCGATGCGACGCCACCGGTGACGGAGCCCATCGGCGAGGCCGCCGCAACCGCGCCGGCGACCGACGCGACGGCACCGGTGACGGAGCCCATCGGCGAGGGCGCCGCAACCGCGCCGGCGACCGATGCGATAGCACCGGTGACGGAGCCCATCGGCGAGGCCGCCGTCGGGGAGGCCGCTCCGGCAGCGGAGCAGCCGGCGCCCCCCGCGGATGCGCCTCCCGCGGGAGCGCCCCCCGCGGATGCGCCACCCGCGGACGCGCCGCCCATCGGGCGGGCCCCGGTCGCCGAGCAGCCCGCCGCGCCGGCGCCGGTCGGCGACGCACCGGTCACGGAGGTGCCGGTCGGCGAGGCGCCGGTCGGCGACGCACCGGTCACCACGCCGGCCCCCGTCACCGAACGACCCGTCGAGGAGGCGGGTGCCGCGCCGGCGGCGCCGGTGGACTCCGTCACCGCCGTACCGGCCGCACCAGCAGAACCGGAGGCGCCCGCTGGTCCCGTCACCGCCGAAACCGCGGCGGTCGAGGAGATCGCCCCCACCGCCGGCCGGCTCTCCCGGCTGCGCGGCCGGCTGGCCCGCTCCCAATCCGTGTTCGGCAAGTCGCTGCTGGGCCTGCTCGGCGCCGGCGACCTGGACGAGGACTCCTGGCAGGACGTCGAGGACACCCTGCTGATGGCGGACCTCGGGTCGGCTGCCGCGCTGGAGATCACCGAGAAGCTGCGCGACCAGGTCGCCGCGCACGGCGTCGCCGACGCCGCGGCCGCCCGCGCCATGCTGCGCTCCGTGCTCATCGAGGCCGTCGGCACCGCTGCCGACCGGTCGGTGCGGGCGCTGCCGCACGACGGGCGGCCCGCCGTCGCACTGGTGGTCGGCGTCAACGGCACCGGCAAGACGACCACCACCGGCAAGCTGGCCCGGGTGCTGGTGGCCGACGGCCGCTCCGTGGTGCTGGGGGCCGCCGACACGTTCCGGGCCGCCGCCGCCGATCAGCTGGCCACCTGGGGCGAGCGGGTGGGTGCCACCGTGGTGCGCGGCGCCGAACGCGCCGACCCCGCCGCGGTCGCCTTCGACGCCGTCAAGGCCGGCATCGACACCACCGCCGACGCCGTCCTGATCGACACCGCCGGCCGGCTGCACACCAAGACCGGCCTGATGGACGAGCTGGGCAAGGTCAAGCGCGTGGTCGAGAAGCTGGCCACCGTCGACGAGGTGCTGCTCGTGCTGGACGCCACCACCGGGCAGAACGGGCTGGTGCAGGCCCGGGTGTTCAGCGAGGTCGTCGACGTGACCGGCATCGTGCTGACCAAGCTGGACGGCACCGCCAAGGGCGGCATCGTGGTCGCCGTGCAGCGGGCGCTGGGGGTTCCGGTCAAGCTGGTCGGCCTTGGGGAGGGCCCGGACGACCTGGCCCCGTTCGAGGCGGCGGCGTTCGTGGACGCCCTGCTCGGCGACTGAGCACCCCCGGATCCCTGCATGGATCAACATCGGTGGCATGCGTGATCGTCGCGGTTTTGTGACGGACGTGGCGCATGGGACCAACTTGGTGCCTGCCTGAGAAGTTGATCCACGCGGAGTGCTGTCGGTGCTGACCCGGCCCGGGCGGGACCCGCTGGCCTGGCCCGGCCCGGACGGGACCTGCTGTCCTGACCCGGCCCGGGCGGGACCTGCTGTCCTGACCCGGCCCGGGGCGCGAGCATCTGTCCTGGCGCCAACCCCCGGGCACTCCATCTCGATCGAGCACCCGCGTTTCGAACCGAGCACCCGAGATCGCTGGTGCTCACCCGGCAGGACGGGTGCTCGATCAACTGGGCCGCCGCGTTGACGGGTCGGGCGTCGGCAGTCGGGGTCGGCCGTCACGCACACCAACCCTCGCGCGTAACGCGCCGGACACATGATCCGTCCGGTTGTTCACACGGGTGCAACACGACGGGTCGGCCGCCGAAACAGCAGCCGCCCACGCTGAACTCCGTCACCACCGACAGGCCCTCGCACGTTGGGGGCCCGAGACCCGGAGGATCGCCGTGGGCCCGCTGGACACCGGAAACACCGCCTGGATACTGGTATCCGCTGCCCTGGTCCTGCTGATGACCCCGGGCCTGGCCCTGTTCTACGGCGGCATGGTGCGCCGCACCAGCGTGGTCAACATGCTGATGATGTCGTTCTCGGCGATGGGCACCGTCGGCGTGGTCTATGCCCTGTGGGGCTACTCGATGTCGTTCTCGGGCAACCTGTTCGGAGGCCTGATCGGTGACCCGTTCGCCGACGTCGGGCTCGGATCGCTGACACGGCAGGCGCTGTCGGGCACCGCCGGGTCGGCGTCCACCGGGGTCCCCGGGATGGCCGTCGCGGCATTCCAGCTCACCTTCGCCATCATCGCGGTGGCGCTGATCTCCGGATCTGTTGCCGACCGGATGCGCTTTCCCGCCTGGTTGGCGGTGACGGTGCTCTGGGTGACCCTGGCGTACTTCCCGCTGGCCCACATGGTCTGGGGCGGCGGGCTGCTGTCGGCGGACGGCCCGATCGGCCGAACCATCGCCGCCCCGCTGGACTTCGCCGGCGGCACCGTGGTGCACATCAACGCCGGCACCGCCGGGCTGGTGCTGGCGCTGATGCTGGGGCGCCGCCGGAACTGGACGCACCCGTCCACCCGGCCGCACAACGTGCCGTTCGTGATGCTCGGGGCTGGGCTGCTGTGGTTCGGGTGGTTCGGCTTCAACGCCGGGTCGGCCGGGGCCGCGGACGGGCTGGCCGCGGTGGCCTGGCTGAACACCTGCGCGGCGGCCAGCGCCGCCCTGCTCGGCTGGCTGCTGGTGGAACGCTGCCGGGACGGGCACGTCACCGGCGTCGGTGCGGCCTCCGGGGCGGTCGCCGGCCTGGTCGCCGTCACCCCCGCCGCGGGATTCGTCGACCCGGCGGGTGCGCTGGCCATCGGGCTGGTCGCCGGCCTGGCGTGCGCCGCCGCGGTGTCGGTGAAGTACCGGCTCGGCCTGGACGACTCGCTGGACGTGGTGGCCGTGCACCTGCTGGGCGGGCTGGTGGGCACCGTGCTGATCGGGGTGTTCGCCACCTCCGGCGGGCTGCTGCACGGGGGCGGGCCGAACCTGCTGGCCGCCCAGCTGATCGCGGCGCTGGTGGCCATCGCCTGGTCGGCGGCGGCCACCGCGCTGACCGGCCTGATCGTGCGGGCCACCATCGGGTTGCGGGCGCTGCCCGAGCACGAGACTGTCGGGCTGGATCTGGCGGTGCACGGCGGACACGCCTACGGGCCCGCGGTGGGGTTGCTGGCGGCACCGGCGCAGCGCGAACCAGAGGATGTGCCCGAACTGGGCGGGGCGGATCCGGATCGGATCCCGGCACCGGCGGGCAGCCTTCGATAACCTCGTCGGGGTGGGTGCGGCTGCGGTCGGCCCGCCGCCCTGCCCGTCACCTCCGAGGTAAGAAGGCCCACCGACGTGTTCGACACCCTGTCCGACCGGCTGTCCGCCGTTTTCTCCGGCCTGCGCGGCAAGGGCCGGCTGTCCCCGGCCGACATCGACGCCACCGCCCGGGAGATCCGGATCGCGCTGCTGGAGGCGGACGTCGCGCTGCCGGTGGTGCGGCAGTTCATCGCCGCGGTGAAGCAGCGCGCCGCCGACGCGGAGCTGTCCCAGGCGCTGAACCCCGCCCAGCAGGTCATCAAGATCGTCAACGAGGAACTGATCGCGATCCTGGGCGGCGAGACCCGGCGGCTGGCGTTCGCCAAGAACCCGCCGACCGTCATCATGCTGGCCGGCCTGCAGGGCTCCGGCAAGACCACGCTGGCCGGCAAGCTGGCACGCTGGCTGCGCGAGCAGGGCCACACGCCGCTGCTGGTGGCCGCCGACCTGCAGCGGCCCAACGCGGTGACGCAGCTGCAGGTGGTGGGCGGTCAGGCGGGGGTGACGGTGTTCGCCCCCCAGCCCGGCAACGGGGTGGGGGATCCGGTCGCGGTGTCCCGGGACGGCGTCGCCGAGGCACGCTCGAAGATGCATGACGTGGTGATCGTGGACACCGCCGGCCGGCTCGGCGTGGACGCCGAGATGATGGCGCAGGCCGCGGCGATCCGGGACGCCGTGCAGCCGGACGAGACGCTGTTCGTGCTGGACGCCATGGTCGGCCAGG
>JBIQML010000332.1:0-4423 GCA_044463405.1 Nakamurella lactea
CAACGACGCCGGCCCCGACGATCGACACGACGCCGTCAACGATCGCCCAGTAGACGACCGCGGCCGGCATCGGCGTCGACCACGCCCGTCCAGGATCGGCAGCAAATCGCAAGGCCTGCGCGCCGGCGAACACCGAACCGGCTGCCAAGCCCCGACCGGTCACCACGCTGGCAACCTGACCACCGGTCCACAAGGCCAGGACCAGGCCACCAGCAACCAGGATCACCCCGACGGCAGCGCGTCGGAGGCACCACCCGGACGGCGCGACCTGCTCATCAACCCCATCACCCACGAAAGGGAGGGCGATCGGGAAGAGCGCGGGCTGCAGCTATCACGTCACCACTTGGCCGACAGCGGGAGCGAGTAACCCGAACTACTCAGCGGAGCGGCGCGCAGCACCGCGCTGTCAGACCCCCGGAAGCGGCCGAGGGTCCACGCCTTTCGGCGGCCCGACCGAGGTCGGATGGTACGGGGCCACTCCGGGGCTTCGGGCCCGATGAACCCGGCCCATCCGTGCGGGTGAATCCCTCCTCCGCTGCGCTCCCCCGGCATCCACCCCCGCGGACGAGCCGGAACCCCCGCGCCGCCTCGCTGCGCTCGGCCCCCTGCGTCGGCCCCCGATCACATCCGTGATCGGCCCGCCGAAAAACGCAGGGTCCACAGCGAAGGAGCAACCGCCATGGCCATTAAGCCCCGCATGGATGAGCCGCACCTGACCCAGACCATCAGCGTCACCATCCGCGTGACCGGCCCACAGAACGTCACCGTCGAGACCCACGGTGGCCGTGGCGATCTCGGATCCTACATCGCAGTCCTCGCCGACCACACCGCAACGTATGTCTACGACGTCCGCGCCGCACGCACCTACGCGGGGGCTTGGATCGACGCCGCCGAGATCGGCCGGCGCTTCCTACCCGAATCTCTACTCTCGGCCGGGGCACATGACGACAGCCACGGCATCGTGATCCGCGCACATGGCCGGGACCACGTTCGGCAACTCAACGACCCTGCGCGCGGGGCGCTGGCCATTCGAGTAGGTCAGGTGATCTGGCTGGTGCAGGACCGCATCGCCTACCGCGATATGACCGCCGCATGGCGACAGGTCCTCGACCTGGCACCGATCATCCTGGCCCGACCCGCTCACCGCGCCATCTGATTCCACCGGCTCCGCCCCATCGGGGGTGGAGCCGGCTCAGCGCGGGCCTGCGCGGCGGCACACCACGACCATCCACACGTCTGAAATTGATCCACATCACCCGCACGACGACTACCCACAGGAGCGCTCGCGCTTAACGCTCGAATGCAGTCCGCAACCACATCGGAGGAAACCGTGATCCGTTTGACAAGCAGCGCCGGCCTCGACACGACCGCGCGGGATCCCAACGCGGCCGCCAGGCTTCTCGCCGACCACCTTGCCGAGACTGCGCTTTCCGGACCGGTCCGATGGACGATCTCCGGCCCGACCGGGCGACTGCACGTCGGCAGCATCAGCCTCGAACCGGATGGTGCTGCAGCCGACGACTTCCTCGCCGACACGGTCGATGAGGTCCGGCACCACCTGGTCGCCGAAACGGGCCAGGACGTCGCCACCGGCGATGTCGAGGCCGGATCATGACGCCGCGGCAGCCTCGTCGCACGGTTCCCACCTGCCCATCGTGCGGGTGGACGTCGCATCCGATGACCAAGGCGCAGGCCCGAGAGGCGCTGGCCCGCCACTCATGTGCGAAGCATCGAAGACAAACCGAGCGTGCCGCTCGTGGGCGCGACCGCTGGGCCGCTGTCGACCGATCCCCGCAATCTTGCCCGCACCGCAACCCCGCCCATCAGCACGGACAGCGGGTGACGTACATCGTCGACCGCTGCCGCTGCGAACCGTGCGCCGCCGCGAACAGCGCCTACGAGCGTCAACGCATCCGCAGCCACGCCTACGGACGGTTTGACAGTCTGGTCGAGGCCAACGACGTCCGTGCCCACGTCCAACAGTTGCGCACTTGTGGCATGGGTATCCGCCGGATCGCCGAAGCTGCTGGGGTAACGCGCAGTACGGTGACGAACCTGCTGTACGGCAAGCGGAACCGTCCACCCAGCCGTCGGGTGACCGGCGACACTGCGAGACGTATCCAAGGCGTTGCCGACGTTGCGGTGACCGGGCTCGCCGCACATGCCCTCGTGGACAGCAGCGGATCCCGGCGTCGCCTCCAAGCGCTTGCCACCTTGGGGTGGTCGACTGCCGCCCTGGCCCGACGCGCCGGCATCAATCGCCAGCGTCTGGATCGCGCGCTGACGCGCGACCGCAGCTCCGCCGCAACCACACTGGCAGTGGCGAAGTTGTACGACGCGCTGTGGTCGACAACGGCGCCACCATCGGCAGCAGCAACACGGACGATGCGGGTCGCCCGGGGCCGCGGCTGGGTTCCGCCCCTCGCGTGGGACGACGAGATCGACCTACCGAGCGCCGAAGCGCACCAGCCGGCAGACGCAGCGCGCGACGCCGAGCGGGACGACCTGGTCGAGGCATGGACGGTGCGCGGTGACTCCACACGAATCATCGCAGAGCGGCTGACCTGCACGACCCGAACCGTTACCCGCATGCGTCGTCGTATCGGTTCCCGCCCGCCGACAACCCGCCCGCTCGCAGGCAATTAGCCGTCCGCGTCGCGCCCGCCGAGCCTGTAGCAGCCAGCGCAGTGAGGAGCGCATCATGAACGATCCATCCAGCCCCGACGACCTCCGATCCTGGGCTCGGGGTAGCTACCCGCTCGAAGCGGCAACCGAGCTGCTTATCCGCGCGTTCCGCGGTCGCTTCACCGACCCGGGCTGGCCGTGGGTGAAAACCGATGACGGCTGTCGGTGGATCGACTTCGATACGATCGACGAGGACGCTGTCGGTGCGCTGTCCGGTGGCGAGCGTCGCCTACTGCTGATCGCCAGATCGCTTGGCTCGGTCGAGAACCGCACGGTCAACCTCAGCGAGGTTCTCCCGGGTCTCGATCGCACCAATCTCGCGCTCGTCGTGGCCGCGGTCGCGCATGCCGGCGGGAGCCACGAGCACTCGGATTTCGGGCCCCACGGACGCCCGATCCGGTTGCCCTCGCTGGCGCCATGGCCCGAGCCCGAAGCCAATCGCTGCCGCGAGCGGGAGCGCGGCTGATCCCGCTGTGTAACCCGATCAAGAGTACTGCACAAGCAGCAATTCGAACAGGCATCCGTCAAGACGGCCACGCTTATCATAATTGAGGGACGCGCCATAGGAGACGTGCATAAACGAGGTTTCCCGAAGTCGTTCGTTTAGATCTTGCGAATATTCTCACCGAACGAGTAAAAGTCGCGATCCGCGCCCGACGAAAAGCTGAAACACAACTTGCGACCATCGGTCAGTCCAGCGGTCACCTCCCTGTGCCGCTCGTCATGCGCCCAATCTGTGACGTCTGTCCAGTGCAAGGTCGTGACCTCTTTGCGCGGCTCACGAATTCGATTCACGACTCGAGCGACATCCTCGTATAGGCCCACGTAATTGTTATCACGCGTTACAAGGGCATTCGGATACCCGACATAGTGGAGACCTTCAAATCCGAGTCCTACAGCCACTTCATAGATCTCCGATCCGTCGTCTAGAGTGGCCTGAGACTCGACGTATACGGTCTCCGGCGGTCGGGCGCCCGCGCTGGAAAAGGCCTTGTTCATGTACTGTCCTTTCCACCCGCGCACTTCACGATGGGCGCCGTGCAGATCCACGTTCGACTTTGGTCATGCCGAGCCCTTCTTCGGCTCGTTGCCGCCAACTGATTCCAACGCCGCAGCGACCGCTTCGAATTCGGCCAGGGCGGCGGTGAGGTCCTCGACGATTTCTCGGGCGATGACCTCCGGTGCGGGCAGGCTGTCCGGGTCCCCCAGGGACTCGTCGCGCAGCCAGGTGATGTCCAGGTTGGCCTTGTCGCGCGCGATTAGTTCGTCGTAGCCGAAGGCATGGAACCGGTCGGTCTCGGCACGGTTCGATCGCGGCTCACCGGGCCGGTAGGCGGTGACGAAGTCCTCGAGATGCTCCCGCCGCAGCGGGTTCTGTTTGAGCGTGAAGTGCTGGTTGGTGCGCAGGTCGTACACCCACAGCTTGTCGGTCCACGGGTGGTCGGCCGCGGGACGCTTGTCGAAGAACAGCACGTTGGCCTTCACGCCCTGGGCGTAGAAGATGCCCGTCGGCAGCCGCAACAGCGTGTGCGCGTCGAACTCGGTCAACAGCCGGCGACGGATCGTCTCACCGGCGCCGCCCTCGAACAGCACGTTGTCCGGCAGCACCACCGCCGCCCTACCGTTGATCGCCAGGATCGTCGCGATGTGCTGCAGGAAGTTCAACTGCTTGTTGGACGTGGTCGCGATGAAGTCCTGCCGCTCGATCTCGGTGTCCTCACGCACCTCCCGCCCGTCC
>JBIQML010000332.1:4433-5714 GCA_044463405.1 Nakamurella lactea
CCGCGTCGACCATCGTGATCGACGACTTACGCCCGAACGGCGGGTTGGACAGCACCACCGAGTACCGTTGCCCCGCGTCGGCCAGCAGGGAGTCCTTCACCTCGATCAGGCTCGGCCCGTTCGGCAGGCCGATGCCGTGCAGCAGCAGGTTCATCGCCGCCAGACGCGCGGTGCCGTCCACCAGCTCGACACCGGAAACCAGCCCGTCGCGCAATTTGAGACGCTGATCCGGGGTGAAGTCCTCCGCGCCGCGGGAAGCGTGCTCGTGGGCTACCAGCAGGAATCCGCCGGTGCCGGCGGCCGGGTCGGTGACGGAGTCCGCCACGGTGGGCCGGATGCAGTCGACCATGCCCTCGATCAGCGGCCGCGGGGTGAAGTACTGGCCGGCGCCGGACTTGATGTCCTCCGCACCCTTGGCCAGCAGCGACTCGTACGCGTCGCCCTTGATATCGGTGCCGGAGGCTGACCAGTTCTCCTTGTCGATCAGATCGACGATGAGCCGGCGCAGCTTGGCCGGGTCCTGGATCCGGTTCTGCGCCTTCCGGAAAATGGTGCCCAGCGTGCCGGGCTGGGTGGCCAGGTCCTCCAGCATGTGCCGGTATGTGACCTCCAGGTCGTCGCCGTCCGCGTCCAGCAAGCGCTGCCACGAGCAGTGCGGCGGCACGATCCGCTCCGGCTTGATCTTCCGGGTCTCCCGCTCGTGCGCCATCTTCAAAAAAAGCAGGTACGTCAACTGCTCGGTGTACTCGATCGTGGAGACGCCGTCGTCGCGCAGCACGTTGCAGTACGACCACAGCTTGTCGACCAGCCGACGCGGATCAGTGCCGTTGGCTCCTGCTGTGCTACTCGACACCGCGGCTCTCCCACTGTCCGAACGTCAGGCCGTCAGGCGAAATCCAAGAGGTACGCCCGTTGCACGAATGTCCCACCACGATCGACCCAGCCGTGGATGGCAAATTGAACACGATATCCCGTGCCACCGTGCCGACACCGCCGGTGACGACGATTGAGCCGGAGGCCACGAGATTGTCCAGCCGCTCCTTCAACCCCGCGTACGCTCTCGCGGTGCTCGCGCTGTACTTCGCGCTGGACCGGATCGCTCCAGCCACCGTGGAGCCTGCCGGCATCGTGAACTCGCCGTCGACCTGCTGGGCGCGTCCTTCGACGCCGAGCTTCGCAACGTCGAGCCGAAATACCGGTGACGACTGATCCGACTCCGTCGGCGGCCAGGCGGCCGTCTCGCGGACGCGGATCGCGTTGACACCCAACACCGGCAGGATG
>JBIQML010000333.1:0-5687 GCA_044463405.1 Nakamurella lactea
AGGCCGCCAAGGACGCCTGGAGCCGGGCGCTGAGCTGGTTCGACGCCCACCTGCGCTGACCGGTGTCGCGGTGTGTGCCCGGGCCACATGATCCGGCCGGGATGCCGGTCGGCAGGGCTATCCCATCCCGGCCGGGCGGTCGTGTAGGAACGACACATGACCAGTCCCACCGCCGCGCCCGACTCCGCCCCCGAGGTCTGCTGGCAGCCGTCCGCGGACCGTATCGCCCGAGCGGCGGTGACGCACTTCGCGGACTTCGCCGGCGACCGGGTGGGCCGCTCCTTCGACGGCTACCAGGAGCTGTGGGACCACTCCGTCGCCGACCTGCCGGGCTTCTGGGGGGCGATCGCCGACTACTTCGGGATCCGCTGGCACGCCCGGCCTGGCGAGGTGCTGCAGGACGCCTCGATGCCCGGCGCCCGCTGGTTCGCCGGCGGGACCCTCAACTACGCCGAGCACGCGCTGTCGGCCGGTGACGGACGCTCCGACGACGACGTCGCGGTGATCGAGACCGACGAGACCGGGCACGAACGGTCGGTGACCCTCGGCGAGCTGCGCACCATGGTGGGCGCGGCGCAGGCCGGGCTGGTGCGCCTGGGCGTCGGACAGGGCGACCGGGTGGTGGCGCTGGCGCCGAACCGGCTGGAGGCGCTGGTGGCGTTCCTGGCCACGGCCGCGCTCGGCGGAGTGTGGTCGTCCTGCTCACCGGACTTCGGGGCCCCCAGCGTGATCGACCGGTTTACCCAGATCTCTCCGACGGTGCTGCTGGCGGTGGACGGATACACCTACGCCGGCAGGGAGTTCGACACCACGGAGACGGTGACGAAGATCCGTGCGGCGCTGCCCGACCTGGCGGGGGTGGTGCACATCCCGGCCCGCGGCACGCCCACCCCGGAAGGGGCGATCACCTGGGACGAGCTGGTCTCGGAGCCGGCCGAGGTGTCGTACACCCCGGTGGAGTTCTCCGCGCCGCTGTGGGTGCTGTACTCGTCGGGGACCACCGGGCTGCCCAAGCCGATCGTGCAGTCGGTGGGCGGCATCCTGCTCGAACACATGAAAACCCTGCGGCTGCACCACGATCTGGGACCGGGGGACAGGTTCTTCTGGTTCACCACCACCGGCTGGATGATGTGGAACCTGCTGATCGGCGGGCTGCTGGTGGGCTGCACGGTGGTGCTGTACGACGGTAGCCCCGGCCGGCCAGACCTACTGGCGCTGTGGCGGCTGGCCGAGCGGCACCGCATCGGCTACGTCGGCGTATCGGCCGCGTTCGTGTCCAGCTGCCGCGCCGCCGGACTGCGCCCCTCAGACGAGCTGGACCTGTCCTGCGTGCAGGTGGTGGGATCGACCGGCTCCCCGCTGTCCACCGACGGTTTCGACTGGATCTCCCAGCACGTCGGGGCCGGGGTGCAGATCGCCTCGCTGTCCGGCGGGACCGACCTGTGCACGGCGATCGTCGGTGCGGCGCCGACGGTCCCGGTCTGGCGGGGCGAGATCTCCTGCCGGGCGCTGGGCGCCAGGGTGGAGGCCTTCGACGACGCGGGCCGGTCCGTGGTGGGCGAGGTCGGCGAGCTGGTGATCACCGCCCCGATGCCGTCCATGCCGGTGTCGTTCTGGGGCGACCAGGACGGAAGCCGGCTGCGCGCGGCGTATTTCGAGTACTTCCCCGGCGTGTGGCGGCACGGCGACTGGGTGCGCATCACCGACCGGGGCTCGTGCATCATCGAGGGCCGGTCGGACGCGACGCTCAACCGGGGCGGGGTCCGGATGGGTACCGCCGAGTTCTACCGGGTGGTGGAGGATGCCGACGGGGTGCGCGACTCGCTGGTGGTGGATACCTCCACCCCGGACGGCGAGGGCGACCTGGTGCTGTTCGTGGTGCTCGAGGACGGGGCGGACCTGCCGGTGGTGACGGCGCACCTGCGGGCCGCGATCCGGACCGAGCTGTCGCCCCGGCACGTGCCCGGCATGGTGATCGCGGTGCCGGCGGTGCCCCGGACGCTGAACGGCAAGAAGTGCGAGGTGCCGGTCAAGCGGATCCTTGCCGGGACGGAGGTCGACAAGGCGGTGTCCCGGGACGCGCTGGCCGACCCGGAGGGTTTCGAGGCGTTCCTGGCGGCGGCGTCCGCGGCCCAGGTCCGCCGGTGAGCTCACCCCGGATGCGGCCCCGCCGCCCCCGCCTCCCCGCATGGATCAACTTCCACGGCATGCATGAAGTTGGTCCCAGCAGCCCCGTCAGTCACATTTCGGCGACGTTCGTGCATGCGGAGGGTGGGCGCTGGGCTGGTGGTGCCCAGGCTGGTGATGCCCAGGCTGGTGGCGCCGGGGCGGGCGGTGCCGGGGCCGGTGGTGCCCGGGCGGGCGGTGCCGGGGCCGCGGGTGCCGGGGCTGCTGGTGCCCGGGCCGCGGGTGTGCGGGCCGGAGCGCTGGCGGCGGGACTCGCCCTGGGGCTGCTGCTGGCCGGATGCAGCTCCGGATCCGGCCCGGCGCCATCCGGGCCGGCCACCGCCGGTGGGACCGCACCGGGCGCCGCGTCGGGCTCCGGGGTGGCCTCCGGCTCGGCATCGTCCGGAACGGACGGCGGCTCCGCGCCGGTGGTCACCGTGCCCGGTCTGGAGCCCGCATCGGCGTCCGGCGCCGACGGATCCGACCCCGGCGCCCAGTCCGGATCGACCTCAGCGACACCGGGTTCCGTCCAGCGCACGGTCACCGTCACCGCCACCGCGACACCCGGCCGCACCGGAGATGCGGCATCGTCGTCGGCGACCGGTACCGCCGCGACGTCGTCGGCCGGCTCGGGCACGGCTCCCGGCTCGAAGGCTCGAACCTCCACGGAGGCGGCATCGACCGGCCGGAGCACGCCCAGCACGCCCACCTCCCGGTCGCCGGCACAGCCCGGCGGCTCGGCCGTCACCGTCGACCTGTCCGGCTGCCCCGGATGCACCGTCATCGCTACCCACCGCGGGGTCGCGGGGTCGCTGTCCGCGGCGCTCGCGACCAACGCCCGCGGCGCCGTGCTGCTGTCGGTTCGCGGCGACGGCGGCATCGCCGGGGCGATCAACGTGCCCTACGGTGCGACCTTCCCGACTCCGACCGGAAAGTCGTTGCCGTGCGACGATTCCGGCCGCTGCATCGTCACCGGCCGGCAGTCCGGCGGTCACGCGATCCTGTCCGCCTTCCACCTGGGCGCGGACGGTTCCTGGAAGGACGTGTCCGGGGACGACGGCTTCCCGTCGGCGACCTCGACCGGCCTGGCAACCGACGTCGACGGTGACGGAATGCTGGACATCGCCGTGCAGGAATCCGCCGGAGACCTGACCGACTGGATGGTGCTGACCTGGTCCGGTGGTCGGTTCACCGTGCTGGGCTGTGCCGTCGCCTCGGGCCCGGTGCCGCCGGCGAGCGAGCTGTCCCGCGACGTGTGCCTGTCCTGACCGGCCGTGCCGGGAGATCCCCGCGGTCCCGACGGGGTATTGCCGTCGATCGACGCTGCGGGGATAGTCGAACCCGGCGCTTCGGGCGGACCCTCCGGGTGGCGTCGTCGACGGTCTACGCGCGGAAGGGGCACACGGATGAGCACACCCGGATTCCAACTGGCCGAGCAGGCGGCGGAGCGCTACGAGCGCTGGGTCGGCACCTTCATGACGCCGATGGCCGAGGCGCTGGTCGACGCCGCGGGACTTGCACCGGGTCAGGACGTGCTCGACGTCGCCTGCGGCACCGGCTTCGTCACTCGGCTGGTCGCGCAGCGCGTCGGTGCCGATCACGTCACCGGGGTCGACGTCAACCCCGGGATGCTGGCGGTGGCGCGCCGGACCTGCCCGGACGGTGTCGCCTTCGTCCAGGCCCCGGCCGACGACGTTCCGCTGCCCGACGGCAGCGTCCACGTGGTGCTCTGCCAGCAGGGCGCGCAGTTCTTCCCGGATCGGGTCGCGAGCTTCGCCGAGCTGGCGCGGGTGCTGCGTCCCGGGGGCACCTTGGCGGCGACCGTGTGGAACGGCCCGGACGACAATCCCTTCCTGGCCGCGCAGACCGCCGGGATTCGCGCCTCGCTGGGGGACGAGGTGGCGGACCCGATCGTGGACGCGATGGGCGGCGAGTCGGATCGGTGGTTGGCGGACGCCGCGACCGCGGCGGGGCTGGTCGACGTGACGGTGCGGCGCAGCGGTCGGGTGGTGACGATTCCCGCGGCCGCGGACTACCTGCGTGATCAGGTGCTGGCGACACCCTGGGGCGCCAGCGTGACCGAGGGCGGGCCGGAGGTGCAGCGGGCGTTCGTCGAGCACGGCGTGGCGGCGCTGCAGGAGTACGTCGGTGACGACGGCACTGCGGAGGTGCCGTTTACGGCGAACCTGCTGCTGGCGCGCAAGACGGCCGGGGTGTGAGCCGGCTCCGGCTGGGTTGAACGCCCGCCTACGACTGTGCTCGCAATAACGGTGCAATGCCCATGGCTATGATACTGCTCGCAATAACGGAGCAATGTCATAGCGACCCGAACCCAATCCTGATCGCGGCTCGGATCCGGCACGCGAGCCTGACGACTCTCCGTCAGCTACCCCAGCGGCGCCAGCAGGTCCAGGGCGACCCGGCGGGCAGCACTGGCCCGCTCCTCGGCCGGGCCCGCGATCTCCAGTTCCCCGCCGATCACACCGATGATCAACGCACCGAATGCCAGGGTCGCCCGGATGGTGCTCTCCGCGGGGGCTCCGTCACCGGCAAGGATGCCGACCAGCCGCTTGAGTTGGGTGACGTGTGCCTCGCCGATGTGTAGCTGTGACATCACCGTCGGGTTCGCTTGGCCGAAGCGCAGCGCAGCCCCGCCGGTGGTGGTGAAGAGTTCGAGCAATCCGTCGACCAGGGCGGTGTTCCGCTCGACTCCTGGGGAGGCCTCCGCCGCGCGGTCGATCAGCGCTGTGAGGTCCCGGGTGTAGTCCTGCAGCGCCGAGCCGGCGATGTCCTCCTTGGTCCGGAAGTGGTAGTACAGCGCTGCTTTCGTCACGCCCACGGCCTCGGCGATCTCGCGCAGTGACGTCTTGTCGTAGCCCCGTTCTGCGAACAGCCGCATGGCGGTGTCGAGGATCTCGCCGCGCGTGTCGGCATTCCGTCGCCGGGGTCCCGTCACCGCCGTGCCTCCCGCGCCTTTCCGGCCAGCACAGCCGATCGACCGTGTCGCTGCCAACCCTAGGCCATCACCTACTTGACGACCGGCTAGGAACATGCTTACCTGTCGGCAGGCTAGGCACTAGCCGGTCGGCAGGTAAATACAGCAGAAGGGCCGCGACCATGAGCACCACCTCCGTTCAGCCGGTGCCGGGAGCGCCGCAATCCGGATCCACTCGACCCCGCGGTCGCGCCCTGGTCCTTGTGATGGTCAGCCTGCTGCTGACCCTGGCGCCGCTGCAGCTGGACGGGCTGGTCGCCGCCACCGCGGTGCCCACGATCGTCGGCGACTTGGGTGGGTTCTCGCGCATCGCGTGGGTCGCCACCGCCTACCTGCTGACAATGGCCATCGGCACCATCCTGGCGGGCCGGATCGGCGACATGGTCGGGCGAAAGCCGTTGCACCTGGTGGCCGTGTCGGTGTTCTTCGCCGGGAGCGCCTGGGCCGGTCTGTCCACGGAGATGACGGAGTTCATCCTCGCCCGCGCCGTGCAGGGGCTGGGCGCCGGCATGGCGCTGACCACGCT
>JBIQML010000334.1:0-5659 GCA_044463405.1 Nakamurella lactea
GCAATGCCGTCACGGTCAACTGGTGGCCGAAACTCGGGTCGGGGACACCGATCAGGCTGCCGGCCGCCACGGCACACTGCGGGGCGAAGTGGCGGCGCGTCATCATCAACCGCTCGGCCAGGGCGGTGACGCGCTCGGCCGCCGGCTCGCCCTTCCGGGTCTGCTGGGAGAGCGTCACATCCAGGCTCGGCACGCCGGTGGCCAGCACCTCGGCCGTGTGCGGCAGGGCGCAACTGACCGGGTCCCCGCCGATGTCCCAGCAGGTCCGATAGGCATCCGGGGCAGCGGAGGCGGGCGCGTGGCGGACGGTTCCGCTGTATCGGACCGGCACGGCGGGATGGATCACGCAGATCTGCCAGCCATAGGCCCCGGCCCGCTGGCTTCGGGGCGCCGCCACCGGTTGCACGTCGTAGGCGAGGCCGAGGGTGTGCCACCCGTCGGTCGCGTGGATCGCGGATCCGCCGGCCGCGGGCCCCAGGTAGTCGTCGGCCGCGACGGCGCAGGCGTCGTACATCGGATCCCGCGCGGTGTCGGTGACGATCGGATCCAGCGCGTCGTGGGCGGCGATGATCTCGGCGTCGTGCGGGCCGCGGCACGGAACCACCGCGAAACCTCCCACGGTGTTCACGCAGGACCCCACCGGCGGGGGTGCCGGCCAGACGGCGACCGGCGTTCCGGCGATCCGGATGCCGGACCAGTGGCTCCACCCGGCGGCACCGACCACGAGCAGCAGCACGCCGAACCCCACCCAACGCCGCGCCCCCGCAGGACGGCCGGTCATCCGTCGAACGCTACACCGAAGCCGGGTGTCGGACCAGGCTCGGTCAGCGCCGTCGCAGCCGTACCGTCGCCGTCGGTCGACCGTCGTCGCCGGTGACGCAGAACTGCCCGTGCCCGAGTGGACGCGACCCGGCCCAACCCGATTCCGCCGTGGCACCGGCCACCGCGGGGCACCCGCCAGACGCCACGGCCGGCGGCGGGAACGGATCCCGTCGCCGGCCGTGTGGTACTGCGGGCCGACCGGAGGTCAGCCCGCGGCGGCCTCCCCGCCCTCGGCGCCGGCACCGACGGCGACCACCTCGGGCACCGACGGCTTGGGCTCGCCGCGGAAGGTGAACTCCTTGCGGCCGTCCGACTCGGCGACGTCCACCACGATGATGTGGCCGGGCCGGATCTCGTCGAACAGGATCTTCTCCGACAGCTTGTCCTCGATCTCCCGCTGGATGGTCCGGCGCAGCGGCCGGGCGCCCAACACCTGGTCGAAGCCCCGCTCGCCCAGCAGATCCTTGGCTGCCTGGGTGACCTCCAGGCCCATGTCCTTGCCCTTGAGCTGCTCCTCGACACGGGAGAGCATCAGGTCGACCATGCGCAGGATCTCGTCGGTGGTCAGCTGGTGGAAGACGACCACGTCATCGATCCGGTTGAGGAACTCCGGCCGGAAGTGCCGCTTGAGCTCGTCGTTGACCTTGGTCTTCATCCGCTCGTAGTTGGACGCCTCGTCGTTGCCCTGGGCGAACCCGAGGCCGACCGCCTTGGAGATGTCCTGCGTGCCCAGGTTGGAGGTGAACACGATGACGGTGTTCTTGAAGTCCACCGTCCGGCCCTGCCCGTCGGTGAGCCGGCCGTCCTCCAGCACCTGCAACAGCGAGTTGTAGATCTCCGGGTGGGCCTTCTCGATCTCGTCGAACAGCACCACCGAGAACGGCTTGCGCCGCACCTTCTCGGTGAGCTGGCCGCCCTCTTCGTAGCCGACGTATCCGGGGGGCGCCCCGAACAGCCGGGACGCGGTGTACCGGTCGTGGAACTCGCCCATGTCGACCTGGATCAGCGCGTCCTCGTCGCCGAACAGGAACTCGGCCAGCGCCTTGGTCAGCTCGGTCTTCCCGACCCCGGACGGGCCGGCGAAGATGAACGAGCCGGAGGGACGCTTCGGGTCCTTCAGGCCCGCGCGGGTGCGGCGGATCGCCTGCGAGACGGCCTTGACGGCCTCGTCCTGGCCGATGATCCGCTTGTGGATCTCGTCCTCCATGCGCAGCAGCCTGGTGGTCTCCTCCTCGGTCAGCTTGAACACCGGGATGCCCGTCCAGTTGGCCAGCACCTCGGCGATCTGCTCGGCGTCGACCTCGGCGACCACGTCCAGGTCGCCCTCCTTCCAGGACCGCTCGCGCTCGGCCCTGCGGGACTGCAACTGCTTCTCGGTGTCCCGCAGGGATGCGGCCTTCTCGAAGTCCTGCGCGTCGATCGCGGACTCCTTCTCCCGGCGCACCTCGGCCAGCTTCTCGTCGAACTCGCGCAGGTCCGGCGGCGCCGTCATCCGGCGGATCCGCATCCGCGCGCCGGCCTCGTCGATCAGGTCGATGGCCTTGTCCGGCAGGTACCGGTCGGAGATGTACCGGTCGGCCAGCGTGGCCGCCGACACCAGCGCGTCGTCGGTGATGGTGATCCGGTGGTGCGCCTCGTACCGGTCGCGCAGGCCCTTGAGGATCTCGATGGTCAGCGCCACCGACGGCTCCCCGACCTGGATCGGCTGGAAGCGCCGCTCCAGCGCGGCGTCCTTCTCCACGTACTTGCGGTACTCGTCCAGCGTGGTGGCACCGATGGTCTGCAGCTCGCCGCGGGCCAGCATCGGCTTGAGGATGCTGGCGGCGTCGATGGCGCCCTCCGCGGCGCCGGCGCCGACCAGGGTGTGGATCTCGTCGATGAACATGATGATGTCGCCGCGGGTGCGGATCTCCTTGAGCACCTTCTTCAGGCGCTCCTCGAAGTCTCCGCGGTAGCGGGAGCCGGCCACCAGCGAGCCCAGGTCCAGCGTGTATAGGTGCTTGTCCTTCAGGGTGGTGGGCACATCACCCTTGACGATGGCCTGCGCCAGGCCCTCCACCACGGCGGTCTTGCCGACGCCGGGCTCCCCGATCAGCACCGGGTTGTTCTTGGTGCGGCGGGACAGCACCTGCATGACCCGCTCGATCTCCTTCTCGCGGCCGATGACCGGGTCGAGCTTGCCCTCGCGGGCGCCCTGGGTCAGGTTCCGGCCGAACTGGTCGAGCACCAGCGACGTGGACGGGGTGCCCTCGGAGCGCCCGCCGCCCTCGGCGGCCGCGGTCTCCTTGCCCTGGTAGCCGGACAGCAGTTGCAGCACCTGGGACCGGACGCGGTTCAGGTCCGCGCCCAGCTTGACCAGCACCTGCGCGGCCACTCCCTCACCCTCGCGGATCAGGCCCAGCAGGATGTGCTCCGTGCCGATGTAGTTGTGTCCCAGTTGCAGCGCCTCGCGCAGCGACAGCTCCAGCACCTTCTTGGCGCGCGGGGTGAACGGGATGTGACCGGACGGCGCCTGCTGGCCCTGCCCGATGATCTCCTCCACCTGGGAGCGGACGCCCTCCAGGGCGATGCCAAGGGACTCCAGCGCCTTCGCTGCGACGCCCTCGCCCTCGTGGATCAGCCCGAGCAGGATGTGCTCGGTGCCGATGTAGTTGTGGTTGAGCATCCTGGCCTCTTCCTGGGCCAGAACGACCACCCGACGGGCTCGGTCGGTAAATCGTTCAAACATGTGCACTCCTTACGGGCGTGCGCTCGGGGGCTGCCGGTCCGCCCGGGCGGTTGCTGCCGCCCGGTCGTACCCCAACTGCCAGTCTAGGCGTCGGCGGGCTGACCCTCCGCGCGTCGACGGGCATCGTGCGGGGGCCGCGCACGGGCCCTCACACAGATACCCAACGCTGCCCGCTGCGCGGGGCTTCCGCCACTGCCGTCGCTACGCCGAGGGCGAACATGCCCGAAATGCCGCGATCCCCGTCCCGCGGGTGAGCGGGACGGGGATCACGGTCGGATCAGCGACACGAGGCGGTGACGGTACTCACCGCGGACGCCGCGTCATCCGGGACGGCGCTCGACGCGTCAGTGGGCTTCCTCGAAGGCCTCCACGATGGCGGCGGACAGCCGACCCCGGTCGGAGACCTCGTAGCCCTCGTTGCGCGCCCACTCGCGGATGGCGGCGGTCTGCTCGCGGTCCGGCGCCGTGCGGGACCGGGAGCGGCCACGCCCGGAGCGCGACCGGCGCCGACCACTGTCCACCCGGCGGGCGTTCGCGACATAGTTGGCGACGGCGTCGCGCAGCTTCTTGGCATTCTTGTCGTTGAGGTCAATCTCGTACGACGCGCCGTCCAAACCAAAAGAAACGGTTTCGGTGGCTGCTGATCCGTCGATGTCATCAACCATCGTCACGGTGGTCATTGTGGCCATGTACGTCCTCCCGAGGGCAGTTCGGCCTGTTAGTGAACGCCATCAATGCTATATCAATATTCGACGGCCGGTTGCCATGATCGAACGATTTCCGGTTTGCGATGATTTTCGTCACTGATCGGGTCGGACGAACGGGAACAGGATGGTTTCCCTGATACCCAATCCAGTCATCGCCATCAACAACCGGTCCACGCCCATGCCCATTCCTCCGGTCGGCGGCATGCCATACTCCATCGCCCGCAAGAAGTCCTCGTCCAGGCTCATGGCCTCGGCATCACCCAGACCTGCGAATCGGGCCTGGTCGACGAACCTTTCCCGCTGAACGACCGGATCGGTCAGCTCGGAATAACCTGTTGCCGTTTCCACGCCTCGAATGTATAGGTCCCATTTCTCGGCGAGTCCCGGGATGGTCCGGTGCCCGCGCGTGAGCGGGGATGTCTCGGCCGGAAAGTCACGCACGAAGGTGGGACTGATCAGACTGTCCACGACCAGTTCCTCGAAGAGTTCCTCCGCGAGCTTGCCGGGGCCGTAGTGTGGCGCCACGGGAACGTCGAGGCGGTCGGCGATTTCCACCAACCTCGCCATCGGCGTTGTCACGTCAACCTCCTCACCCAGCGCCTCGGACAGGGAACCGTACAGCGTCACGGACGGCCACTCGCCGCCGAGGTCGAACTCGCTGCCGTCGGCCAGGGTGACCGTGGTGGACCCGGTCGCCGCCACCGCGGCATTTTGGATCAGCCGCCGGGTCAACTCACCGATGCCGTTGTAATCCGTGTACGCCTGGTAGCACTCCAGCATCGCAAACTCCGGCGAATGCGAGGAGTCCACTCCTTCATTCCGGAAATTTCGGTTGATCTCGAACACCCTGTCGATCCCACCGACCACGCATCGCTTCAAGTAGAGTTCCGGCGCGATGCGCAGATACAACTGCAAATCCATGGCGTTCATGTGCGTGGCAAATGGCCGTGCCGCCGCGCCGCCGGCCAGAGTCTGCAGCATCGGGGTCTCTACCTCGACAAAACCGTCGGCCGTCAGCGTAGCGCGCAAAGATCTGTTGACTGCCGCGCGAAGTTCCACGGTCCGACGTGCCTGCGGTCGAACAATCAGATCGACATAACGTTGCCGGACCCTGGTTTCCTCACTCAGCGGCTTGTGCGCCACCGGCAGCGGCCTCACGGCTTTTGCGGTCAATTGCCACGAGTCGACGAATACCGACAGTTCACCCCGGCGGGAGGTGATCACGGTCCCGTGCACGGCGACCAGGTCGCCCAGGTCGACCATCGCCTTGAAGTCGGCCAGCGACTCCGCTCCCACCGAGGCCACCGAGATCATCGCCTGGAGTTCGGTGCCGGTATCGCCGGCCCCGCCCTCGCGGAGCATGACGAAGCACAGCTTTCCGGAGTTCCGCAGGAAGATCACC
>JBIQML010000335.1:0-5640 GCA_044463405.1 Nakamurella lactea
GTGTCCACGTCGCTGCTGCGCATCAGGCGCACCGTCAGCCGGGCCGTGCGGATCGGATAACCACTCACACCCTCGCCACCTCCGGTTCGGCAGAGCATCTCGCCATTCGCCACGGAGTCGCGGAGGCGTGGGCCGCGCGGACTGTGATCGCGAAAATCGCCAACTGCGACCGTCAATCGGTGACGGACACGGTACTGCATCACCGCCGCCCGGGACGACCTGATTTACCGATAGCCGGTCACTCGGTGCAGTGGAAGTGCTACGAGGTCGGTCAAGGCCAGTTCGGCGCGACGGGCTGGCATGCTTCCGGCGAGCACCAGCCGGTGGAACACAGAGGACACCTCAAGGTCGATGAATTCTGGCGCGGCGAGCGTCTCGTCCTTGAGCCGGCTTCTCGCCTGATCACCGTCGGCGTCGTCGTCACCGAGAGCGGGCGCCAGCACGCTGGCGTCAACGACGATCACGATCGTCCCGAAGCGCCGCGACGGCCGCCGCGAACGACACCGATCCTCCCGCGTGACCGCCGCCGGCCTGCTGCATCACGTCCTGGACGGCGGCCTGGACGCCTCGGCAATCAGTCGGCCTCGAAGGTATTCCTGACTGATGGGCTGCCGCTCGTTGCCGGAGGACGGCGTGGATCTGCGGGCCCGCCCGGCGCGGAGGGTTCCGCGCCGGCGCGGGCAACGACATCGACGACCGGCAGTGCGGTGCTGTCGATCGTCAGGAGCGCGGCCATCCGGTCAGGGTAACGCCGCACGCGGGCACTGAACGGCCCGCGCCGGCCGTCTCGAGAGAGGCATCACCCCGGTGTCGCCACCCGTGCGCGGGACTGGCCGTCGTCGTCCGGAATCGTCACGGCGACGCCGTCACCGTGGCCGAGCCCCGCCGCCAACCTCATGCCCATCGTCTCGACAGCGCCGGCGTCCGGGGTGGCGCGCTCGACCACCACGGCGAACGCCGCCACGGTCAACATCGCCAGGATCGAGAACAGCAGCAGGCCGGCCAATCCGTTGGCGTAGCTCCAATTCCACGTCCAGACCGTCAGCACGGCCAGGATCGCCGCGACCATCGCCGCCGCCGCAGCGACCCGCCGCCGACCGGGGTCGACCGACCAGGTCGATCGGCCGGCGGTCTGCAGCAGCGTGACGGACAGCAGGGTGATCAGGTTCGTGCCCATGCCGACCCAGACCGGGTGGATGCCGGCGAAGAAGTGGCTGGCCTGCCAGTCCCCGAGGTAGTACCAGATCAGGCCGGAGGCGAATCCGGTGGACAGGGCGGCGTAGACGGCCCTGCGGGTGGCCAGCGGCCAGAACAGCGCGGCGATCACCGGAGCCAGGGTGGCGCCGTTGCGCAGCGTCCACGCCAGCACGTTCCACCAGGCCGACTGGTCGGTCCGCAGGAAGCCGAAGATGATCATCAGGGCCGTCAGGCCGACCAGCGACCACCGGGTCCACCGGACCTGCTGCGCCTCGGTGGCGTCGGGCCTGATGGCGATCCCCACGTCCCGGCCGAAGCTGGTGGCGCCGGAGAACTGGCACGGTGCGCCCCAGCCGAGCGCGCACGCCCAGATGCCCAGGAAGAACACGCCGGCGACCGGGGTCGGCAGCGCGTCGGCGATGTAGCGCGCCACGGCCACCAGGCCCAGGCCCTCTCCGGGAACGACGATGGCGGCCGCGACGCCGAGCACCACGCCGAGCAACAACAGCGGTAGCCCGAACCCGGCTGCGGCGAGCAGTCCGCGGCGGCCCTCCTTCGCGGTCTTGCAGGACAGCGCCATCTGGAAGGTGGCCTGGGCGAGGATGACGTTGACGATGAAGGTTCCGAACCATGCGATGATCAGCGAGGTGCCGACTCCGGTGGGCGATCCGTACTGCGGCTGGGTCTGGAAGAGGTTCCCGATTGCGGACCAACCCGGGTCGACGGTGATGGCGATGAGTCCTATCACCACCATGAGGGCGAAGACGATCGTGTTGGCGGCCTGGGTGAGCGCCACCGAGCGCATGCCGCCGAACCACAGGTAGCCCAATAGCAATAGCGCCGTGAAGATCACCGACGTGGGGATCGACAGGCCGGTGAACACGTGCAGCGCCGAGGCGAACGCGATCGCGGTGGCGACCGACCACATCGGGAACGTGATGGCCGTGATGGCGCCGGCCAGGGCGCGCGGCCCGCGGCCGAATCTGTCGCCGACCAGTCCGGACACCGTCACGACCAGGCGCTCGCGCAACGGACCGATGAGCAGCAGCGCGATGAGGATCACCTGCACGGTCTCCGCGACCCCGTACCAGAGTGCCGACACGCCTGTCTGGTAGCTGAGCTCGGTGATGGCGATGAACGAGGAACCGGAGAACAGCCCGGTGATGCAGACGGCCACCGTGATGGTGCGAAAGCTCCTGCCGCCGACGAAGTATCCGCCGCCTCCGGCGCCAGCTCGATTCGCGCGCTTGCCCAGCCCGAGTAGCAGCGCGGTGTATCCCACCGCCAAGGCGATGATCCACCAGCCGAGGCTCGTCATGATGCCCGCTCCCAGCTCACGTCGGCGGGCACGTGGGCGGCGCGGATCAGGGTGAGTGCCGGACAGCGACGTTCGACCTCGGCCGCGAAGTCCGGCAGATCGTCGTCGTCCAGGCTGATGTCGATGCCGACAGCCGTCTCGACGGACTCGTAGTACGGGCGGGCCCCGTCAACGCCCTGAAACCCTCGGATGTCCATCACCGCGTGCGAGTGGATGGTGACGGCGTGCAGGGTGATGTGGCGCTCGGCGGCAACGGTTTCGATGGTCACCGTCAGGCAGCCCTCCAGCCCGGCGAGGATCAGCTCCATGGGTGTCGGCGCGCTGTCGTCACCGCCGGCCTTCTCCGGTTCGCCGGTGGCGACGATGAAGTGGCGGACGGCGATGTCCGTGCGGGCGTGGCCACGCCAGCTGCTGCGGGCGGTGAGGTGCTTGTGATGTGAGGCACTCCCGTCGGGAGTGGTGCGGGGCTGCGAGACCTCGTTGGGGGGAATCTGGGTGGGGGCGTTCACGGCATGCTCCATGACGGTGAAGCGACGGCACGCGCGGCATCACCGTCGGCGGCCGAAGATGGACTGCCGCGGGCACGGCAGACCACGGGTACGGCGCACCGACGGACGCCGCTCGGCACGCGAGATCCGGTGCCGCACGCGGGATCGGGTTTGTTCAGGAGATGGTGCGGGCTGGACCCCGCGACGGTTCAGCGAGAACTACACGGTGGGAATTGACACACAGCGGGTGCTCCTTGGCATTGTGGATCCGCGCTGCTTCACGGATCGCGCTTGCCGAGAACGGGTGATCCTCGGCCCGGTCTTCACCCGGAGCACCCCGCCGCGGTAGGAGGGTTGCCGTCCAGCAAGCCGGGGCTTGACGCTGAAACTCTTGACCTGTCGAAGACTATAGCGCCCGGTGCCGGACGTGATCAAGCAGGTGGCCCATATGGTCTCGCCGTGATCGTGCATTGGTCCACCGCGGGATTGCCAGGCATGCGGGGTCGTCAGGCTTCGGCGGATGGGTGATGCCCTTGATGGTCAGACCGCCGGTCGGCGTGAAGTGTTCGGCATCGGTGACCTGGATTCCGGTGCTCTTGAACGTCATGGTCGGGTAGGTGTCCACCTCGAGGAGGTTGGAGGACCGCAGGTCGTTGGTCGGGGCCTCGTGGTGCGTCCGGACGCTACCGGTCTGGATCGTCGCCGCGATCGACGACCGCTCCGGTCGGTCCGGGTGGAGGTCGGTGGTCGAACCGACGTCGGCGACGTGTCCGCGCGCCCCTCATCATGCCGAGATGGTTCGCGGAGAACTCCACCTGAGTGTGGTACGGGTCCAGTTGCCAGGCGCCCGTGGCGCAGGGTCCGGCGCCGATCCGAGTCCTGGTCGCCCCGGAGGGGGCGAGACCAGAATCATCACCACCTAGACGGCGAGCAAAGCCAGTAGTTCTTCCATGCGGAAGAGTGGCCGACAGCCACTCAGAGCAAACGTCACGTCACACAGGTGCCGGATTGATGCCACCGCCGGGTGGTGGCCTGACTCGCCTCGGACGGTGGGTGATCGGCCATCGAACGATCCACACCCACCCGGTCGGGAATTCCGGGCTCCGCCGGCGGTGTTGGTCCCTTCAACGGGGTAGGCGTCCGGAAGCAAACCGGCCCGGGCGCCCCGGTCTCCGGTCATCGTGGAGGTCAGCATGAAGGTTCCAGGCCCCGACCATCCGATCAGCATCGCGCGGACCCGGGAGCGGGTGACCGTGCGACTCGGCGACCGGGTGATCGCCGACAGCGAGCGCGCCATGGCGCTGTCCGAGGCGGGATACCCTGCGGTGCAGTACATTCCCCTCGAGGACGTCGACCAGCAGGTGCTGCGGTCCAGCGACACCGTCACCACCTGCCCCTACAAGGGCGAGGCGTCCTACTACAGCATCGTCACCGATGACGCCGAGTTGACCGATGCCGTCTGGGTCTATCGGCATCCCTACCCGGCGGTTGCTCCGATCGCCGGCCGTGCGGCGTTCTACCCGGACAAGGTGCAGATTTCCGTCGGGTGAGGGCCGCCCGCTCGCGGCAGGCCGCTCAGCGGGAGGCCAACTCCACCAGCGCGGCCACGGTGTTCCGGTTCCGTTGCGTGGAACTGACCCCCAGCGCATCCCAGCGGACCTTGAAATACGGCGACTTGCTGATGCCATGCGGGCACCATAGGTAGAAGTGCCGGTCGCTGAAGGCATGCCGGTCGCCGTCCGAGGGCAGGGAGGCGATCCGCTCCTCGATGCGGGCGAGCCCGTCCGGATCCGGCGTGCCCGCCAGGAAGCCGAGCACGTGCCGGGACGGATCGGTGACGACGGCGCCGAAGGGATCGGCCTCGATGGCATTCTGCAGTTCCGCCAGCGAGCGCACGATCACGTCGGTGCGTAGCGCCAACCGGTCGGCCATGGCGTCCTGGGCCGCCACGGCGACCCGGTGGGAGGGCAGGTCGGAGTCCAGCACGACGTTGCCGCTCTGCAGGTGGGTGCGCACCTCGCCGAACCCGGCATCGGACAGCGCGGCGCGTAGGTCGGCCATCGCCACCCGCTTGTGCGCCCCGAGGTTGACTCCTCGCAACAGCAAGATGTGACGAGACATGATGGACGCCTCCCCGCTCCGGTGTGGACCCGTGTCCCGGTACGCTCAGCGCAGCGCGGGGCGGTAGCTCAGTCGGTTAGAGCAGCGGACTCATAATCCGCCAGGCGTGGGTTCGAGTCCCACCCGCCCCACCGTTGTTGTACGGGCCGGGCATGGCACCCGACTTCGCGGCGCGGCCTGGGCCATCTGGCGGCACTTCGCGGCACGTCTGTCGCCTTGCGGCAGTTGCAACCGCCGCAAAGCGACGGAACTGCCGCAAGGCGCCGTCGCCGTCACCCCAATCCGCCGCACCGTGCGCACTGGCGCAACAGGCGTCCCACAGTGCACAATGGGAACACAACTGCACAGCACACGCCTGGGATGACGCGCATCGCGCCGCCGGACCGCACCACGTTGGGGAAGACGAGGGAGCGGAGACGGAAGGGAGCGGGGCCAGTGGTCACCCGAGGTGTTGTCTACGTCCACTCGGCGCCGCCGGCGATCTGCCCGCATGTCGAGTGGGCGCTGTCGGATGTC
>JBIQML010000336.1:0-5635 GCA_044463405.1 Nakamurella lactea
CCGGCGGCCACGGACGACGATGCCGGCGATGGCGATCTCGTACAGTGCGGCGCTTCGGAATGCACATACATCGTTCCTGCCAGCTCCACGCTGACCGTCACGCTGAAATTGACGATCACTCCTGCCGCTGCAGATGGTGACGTCACCCTGACCCTTCCCGGCTCGGAGCCGGTCTCGTTGCCGGTGACGGTGGCTCCAGGGATCACATCGCTCAACTTCGACACACCGGGCACAGGTTGGCGTGCAGGCACCACGGTGACGACGTCCCTGGTTGCCGCAATCGCTGACGATGTCGCTGACGCCGGTTCAATCCGCCTCGCACTACATCAGGACGACCTCTGGATCACGTCTTATCCGTTGGACCGGTGCACCCCCCTCCGGGGTGACTTGACGGCAATCGACTGCGCGGTCCCGATCATCGCGGGTGCATCAAGGACAACAATCGGCTCCTTTGAAGTCACCCTGCTGCCGCAAGCATCTGGCGTCCAGGCACTCACGGCCGGGCTGCCTGGTGATCGGAGCCTACCTATCAATGACCCGGCAGTTACTCCGCTGAATGTCCAGGCACGGTTGTCCGAGGACGAGATCAAGTTGACGGGGCCGTTCTCACTCGTGCAGGTGGGGGCGCCGGTCATGTCCTGTGAAGGGCATCAGTCTCGCGCCGCATGCATCGGCAGGTGGGCGCCGATGACCCCCTTTGGTGATCCGGTCGATGTCGACGTCGATCTTTCAGGCCGAGAGGTTGTCTGGGCGGCTCTCACCTGGGCAGCGCTGGGGCCGGAGCCTGGTCACGAGGGCAATGATCCCTTGGACCACGTGTCGCTTTCCATCACGCACGACGATGAGTCCGGCAATCCCGTCGTCCACAGCACCATCGTGGAGGCAAATCCAGAGGTGCAAAGCGACTCTGGAATTGTCGTTCACACAGCGGATGTCACGGATCAGCTTGCGAACGTAGAGGGTCGGGCGGTCATCGATCTCGACGGTATGGCCGCGCAGACAAGATCAGCAGCGCTAGGCGGTGCCAATTACGCAGCAATGGGCGCGTGGTCCCTGACAATCGTGCTTGCCGACGATGGAAGTGGGGGCCGTTCAACCGTCGAGTACCGCAACGTAACGACCCCAAGCGTCGCCGCAGCCAGCACAATTTGCATCGTGGGCCCCGACCCGCCTTGCATGTTTGCCGAGACGGGTACGCCCGCGACCGCATTCTTGACGATCTGGGGCGCCGACGATTGGGGTGTGAAGACCCTCGACGGAAGCACTGACCCAATCGACGGGATCTTCAACCATGAAGGGACCGGCTTCAATCTCCTCACCGCCTCCGTCGATGAGAACTCGAAGATGCAGTTGTCGAATGTCAAGAACGGTCAGCTCGGGGACTCAGTTTGGCTTGGTCCGATTGCGATCGTAATACCGGATCGCGGCGCACCCTAATAAGACCTCAGCGATTTCAACAGGTCGTGCTGCTACATTTCCGCGATGTCGGCGTTCGTGCACACCGCAGCAAGTCAGCGATCGTGCGTGATGGTCCTCCCCAGTTGGCCATCTTCCCGCACTCAATCGCCCAGATGGCCGATCTCGTTCAGCGACTCGACCGAGCGGTAACGGAAGTAGTCGTCCTCGCGGAGATGCGTGATGCTGCCTGGACTCACGCGGAACCTGACCCTGCCCAGCGAGGTCACCGGCATGCCGATCCAGTGCGCGATGAGGAGGCTTGCCGTCCCGCCGTGCGTCACGACGATCGTCTGCGCCACGGCACCCTGCAGCACGATGTCCATACCGGCGTACACGCGACGATCCCACTGCCCGACCGATTCCGCGCCCGGCAGGCCCCCGTCATGCTCCAGGCGCTCGCCGTCGAGCGGCGACCGCACGAATCGCTCCCGTAACCACGCATCTGGTCGGCCCTCGGCCTCTCCGTATGACTTCTCGCGCAACTCGGCGAGAAAGTGCGGCCGGCAGCCGAGTTCATCGGCGAGGATGTCCGCCGTTTCCGCGGTGCGGCGCAGGTCGGAGGAGAACAGCGTGACACCCACGTCGACTCGATCCCTGAGCGCCGCGGCGATGCGCCGTGCTTGGCGGCGACCGCGCTCGGTGAGTGGGGAGTCGAACCAACTGCCGACTCGGTGCTCCACGTGGTGGGTGGCATCGGGATGGGTCACCACGAACAGTTCCCTCACCCGCAGGATCCAACCATGGTGGGTCCGTCGAGGTCGCCCGTCGTCACGGACCCGCCGACCCGCGGACCATGCTCACGACCTACCTGCGCACAGACGGTTCATGTCCGTTTTGTCGCAGCACGTGCTGCGACAAAACGGACATCGGCAGAATGCGCTTTGCCATGGCCATCACCGGCGGTGCTCACGACCGCCGGCGAGGGCCGCACTCAGGGTGCTGGAAATCAGACGGTCCTCCGATACCGACGCAACCGACGACACCGAAGCTCCCGACGATTCCATGAAGATCGCCGTCCAGCGCGGGCGGTTGACCGGCCTCGCCGACGACGCACCCACCTACCAGGGCGAGAACGCCGACGGCCGGATGTTGCGCAACTCGCTGGCCCGCACACTGGGCCAGATGCACCAATGAGGGCCGCCCGGGCGCCGATTCCGAAGCGTCGTCGGCCGTTCATCGGCGCCCGTAGACTCGCCAGGTGAGTCTTGTCGAGCGCGTTCGCGCGATCCTCCCGCCGAGGTACCGCGAGTTCGCGAAGTTTCTGATAGTCGGCGGTATGGCCTGGCTGGTCGATGCCGGGCTGTTCACCCTGCTGTCCCACACCGTGCTCGACAACAAGGTCCTCACCAGCAAGATCATCTCGGTTCTGATCTCGATCATGGTGTCGTACGTGTTGAACCGGGAATGGTCGTTCAACACCCGTGGCGGCCGCGAGATGCATCACGAGGCTCTGCTGTTCTTCCTGGTGAACGGCCTGGCACTGGGCATCAATCTGATCCCGCTGGCGGTCAGCCACTACCTGATCGGCATCAACCTGGGCAACGGCTACGGGCGTCTGACGGTGTCCATCGCGGACTGGATCTCGGCGAACATCATCGGCACGCTGGTCGCCATGGGGTTCCGCTACTGGGCCTACCGTCGCTACGTGTTCCCCGACGAGTTGGGGGACGGAGCGGCCTCGTCGGATCGCCGTGATCCCGGCGAGGGACGCGCGGGCAGCGAGGTCCCCGAGTACCGCTGAACGGACTCACCGACTCCACCTGGTGTCGGCCCCCTCAGCGAGGCCCGGAGCGCGTACCGGTCAGTTCCTTCGCGCCGCCGAACGACCCGCCGCCGAACGACCCGCCGCCGGTTCCGGGGCGACGCCCTCGGACCCTGTCGCGGCCTGCCGGTGGTCTTCGTCACCGCCCATCGAGGAGCCGCCGGTCTCGCCGGCGTCCTTCGCGGCGGATCCGCCGTCGCCGGACGCCGGTTCGTCCGACTCCGCCTCGCCGGCCGCCCCGTCACCGACCCGAGTGGCGGCATCTCGGCTGCCGCCGGCGACCAGGAACACCCCGAACACCGGCGGGCGCGCCCGGCGCAGTTCCAGCCGCCCGCCGTCGGCCTCGATGAACGCCCGGGCCAGGCCCAGCCCGATCCCCGTGGACGAGGCGGTGGACACCCCCCGGTCGAAGATGTGCCCGACCAGGGCGTCGGCCACCCCGGGCCCCTCGTCGGAGACCTCGACCACGACCATCGAGGGACCCGGGCGCACCACGATCCGCACCACGCCCTTGCCATGATGCAGGGCGTTGTCCACCAGCACCCCGATCGACTCGCGCAGCCGCACCGATGTCGCGTGCACCACGGTGCGCTTCGAGCAGCGGACCGAGAGCTGCCGGCCGGCGGCCTCGAACGCCGGCTGCCACTCGGTGCGCACCTCCGCCAGTTCCTCGGCCAGGCGCAGCTCGGTCGCACCGGCGGCCCGGCGGGAGCGGGCGTTGGCCAGCAGGTCGTCGACCACCGTCACCAGCCGGTCGGTCTGGTCCAGGGCCGCCTGCACCTCGTTGACCACGGCCGGGTCCGAGTGGCTGGACAGCTCCTCCAGGCGCAACCGCAATCCGGTGAGCCGGGTGCGCAACTGGTGCGAGATGTCGCTGGCCAGGTCCCGCTCCCGGCGGATCAGCGCGGCGATGTCGGTGGCCGAGGAGTCCAGCACCTGGGCGACGCGATCCAGCTCGGCGATGTCGTAGCGGCGGCTGGACGTGCGGAAGTCCCCGGCACCCAGCCGGGCGGCACGCCGGGCCACATCGATCAGCGGGGTGGCCAGCCGGCGCGCGGTGATGATGGCGATGACGGCGCCCACCACCACCGACAGCAGCACCGCCAGCCCCACCAGGGCCAGCGCGCGGAGCTGCTCGCCGCGCAGGCTGTCCGCCGGGACCGACAGGGTCAGCGTGGCGCCGCCCTTCATCACCAACTGCTCCGAGATGACCTCGCCCGGGATGCGCTCCCCCACCGTCTTCGGCAGCTGCCCCGGCGGCGCGATCACCAGCCGGCCGCCCTCCGGGACGGCCAAGGCGATCCGGTTCAGATGCGGCTCCCCGCCCTCGGCGACCTCCACCGCCAGCGAGTTGGAGATCTGCTCCAACCGGCCGGCCAGCTGCTGGTGCATCAGGTCGTCCACCAGCCGCCAGGACACGATGGACAGCGGCACCCCGAGCGTCAGCACCGTCGCGGCGATCACCAGCAGGATCGAGGTGAGCATCCGGCGACGCATGGCTGATCGGCTCCGGCTCGCTCAGCCCGCGTCGAACCGGAACCCGACCCCGCGCACGGTGGCGATGCGCCGGTCCAGATCCTTGGAGTCGCCAGCCAGCTTGCGGCGCAGCCAGGACATGTGCATGTCCAGGGTCTTGGAGGTCTTCATGCCCGGGTCGTTCCACACCTCGGCCAGGATCTCCTCGCGGGTGACGACCTGCCCGGCGTGCACCATCAGCACCCGCAGCAGCTCGAACTCCTTGTTGGCCAGTTGCACCTCGGTGCCGTCCACCAGCACCCGGCGCGCGCCGGTCTCCATCCGCACGCCGCCGATGTCGATCACCTCGGGGGCCCGCCGGCGCAGCAGGGCGCGCACCCGCGCGAGCAACTCGGCCAGCCGGAAGGGCTTGCCGACGTAGTCATCGGCGCCAGCGTCCAGCCCGACCACGAAGTCCACCTCGTCCGTGCGGGCGGTGTGCATCAGCACCGGCACGTCCCGGCCGGAGGCGCGGATGCGCCGGCAGACCTCGAGCCCGTCGACGTGCGGTAGCCCCAGGTCGAGGATCACCAGGCCGATGTCGCTGGTCAGGGCCGCGTCGATGGCGGCCGCGCCGTCCGGCGCCGTCACCACCCCGTAGCCCTCGCGCTCCAGGGCGCGCGACAGCGGCTCGGAGATCGCCGGGTCATCCTCTGCAAGAAGCACCGTCACCACGGGCCTACTGTACGTTCCGACCGTTGTGACGGGGTCCGATCCCGCGCCGACCCCCCGGCAGCGATGGTGACGACCTGCTGGACCCAGCGGCCCTGAGAATCTGCCTCCAGTTGCGCCCCAAATCCGGCGCGGCCTGCGAAAACGTCCAGGATCCAGCGGTCTAGGGGCATGTTTTCAGATTTGATGCCACTTCGTGGCGCCCGCGGATGGATGAAACTTGGTGGT
>JBIQML010000337.1:0-5614 GCA_044463405.1 Nakamurella lactea
TCGCCGCCGGGTTCCTGATCACGTTCCTGTTCGGCGGGCTGACCGGGGTGATCCTCGCGGCACCCCCGTTGGACTTCCACGTCTCGGACACCTATTTCGTGGTGGCGCACTTCCACTACGTGCTGTTCGGCACCATCGTGTTCGCCACCTTCTCCGGGATCTACTTCTGGTTCCCGAAGTTCACCGGCCGGTTCCTGGACGAGCCGTTGGGCAAGCTGCACTTCTGGACCACGTTCCTGGGCTTCCACGCCACGTTCCTGGTGCAGCACTGGCTGGGCAACATGGGCATGCCCCGCCGCTACCCGGACTACCTGCCCACCGACGGGTTCACCGTGCTGAACACCGTGTCGACCATCGGCTCGTTCATCCTGGGTGCGTCCATGTTGGCGTTCGCGTGGAACGTGATCCGGTCCTACCGGTACGGCGAGGTCACCACCGCGGATGACCCGTGGGGCTACGGGAACTCGCTGGAGTGGGCCACCTCGTCACCGCCGCCGCGGCACAACTTCACCTCGCTGCCCCGCATCCGTTCCGAGCGTCCGGCGTTCGAACTGCACCACCCCTGGCTGGTCGAGCGGTTGCACTCCGAGGCACACCACAGCGCCCGCGGCGACTGGACGCCGATCGAGCAGGCCGAGATCGACGAGTACCTCGACAAGAAACTGGAAACCACCCGCTGAGCACACGGAACGCGCACGGTGCCGGCCCCGCGGCGCCGGGTCGGGCGACGCTGCTGATCACCGTCACCGGCGAGGATCAGCCCGGCGTGACCGGTGTGCTGTTCACGGCGCTGGCCGCCCGGCGCGTCGAGGTGCTGGACGTCGAACAGGTGGTGGTGCGCGGGGCGCTGACCCTCGGCGTGCTGGTGGCCACCGACGGCGACCCGGAGGCCGTCCAGGAGGCCGTCGAGCAGGCCATGGCGTCCGTGCACATGAAGGTGCGGGTGTCGGTCTCCGGACCGACCGGCCCGGACTCGGAGTCCCGCGTCCCCACCCACATGGTCGTGGTGCTGGGCCGGCCGCTGCAGGCCACCGCGATCGCGTTGCTGGCCCGCCGGTTCGGCCGGGCGGGGGTGAACATCGAGACCATCCGGCGCGTCGCCGACTATCCCGTCACCGGCCTGGAACTCGGCGTCCGCGCCGGTGACGACGACGCGCTGCGCGCGCTGGTCGCCCGGATCGCCGCCGAGGCGTCCGTGGACATCGCCGTCGAGCGGTCCGGGCTCGGGCGCCGGGCCAAACGGCTGATCGTGTTCGACGTGGACTCCACGCTGATCACCGGCGAGGTCATCGAGATGCTCGCCGAGCGCACCGGCCACCTCGCCGAGGTGGAGCAGGTGACGGCGGCGGCGATGCGCGGCGAACTGGACTTCGAGGCCGCGCTGCGCCGCCGGGTCTCGCTGCTGGCCGGTCTGGACGCCGGCGTGCTGGACGAGGTCGCGGCCGGGCTGCAGCTCACCCCGGGCGCGCGCACCACCGTCCGCACGCTGCGCCGGCTGGGGTTCCGCTGCGGCATCGTCTCCGGCGGCTTCACCCAGGTCACCCGGCACCTGGTCGGCACGCTGTCGCTGGACTTCTCGGCGGCCAACACCCTGGAGGTCCAGGACGGCCGGCTGACCGGCCGGCTGGTGGGTCCCGTGCTGGACCGGGCCGGGAAGGCCGCCGCGCTGGTCCGGTTTGCCGCCGAGTCCGGGGTGCCGCTGAGCCAGACCGTCGCGGTCGGTGATGGCGCCAACGACATCGACATGCTCAGCACCGCCGGGCTGGGCATCGCCTTCAACGCCAAGCCCGCGGTCGTCGAGCACGCGGACACCGCCCTCAACCAGCCGTTCCTGGACCCGGTGCTGTTCATCCTGGGGATCACCAGGGACGAGGTGGAGGCCGCCGACGCCGCGGACGGGCTCGGCGCCGACGGTCCCGTCACCGCCACCGGCGCCGTTGCCACGGCGTCCGCCCCCCAGTCCCGGCATGGATCAACTTCGCCAGCAGGCACGAACGTCGCGGAAATGTGACGGATGATGCTGGTGGGACGAACTTGGTGCATGCGGGGGAAGTTGATCCATGCAGGGCGGTGACGGGGTCGGCGGGGCGGCCCCCGGACCGAACGGCGCCGCGCTCGCACCGCTGCGCGCCCGGTACGCCACCTGGCTGGGCCTGAACACCGAGCAGGTGCTCGCCGACCGGGACGAGGACTCGGCCCAGATCCGCGCGCTGCAACTGGTGCTGCGCATGGAACGTGACCGGCCGCCCTCCTGGCACGCCGCCCTCGCGCTGGCCGCCCGCGCCTGCGCCGCCCTGTGCCTGGACCCCCGGGCCGAACCGGGCGGGGAATGGTACGACGCGGTGCACGCCTACTGCACCGGCCACATCCGCAAGGTCACCCGTCGGGCCCGGGCCGGGCACTGGGACGCCACCGCCGAGCTGCCCGGCATCACGCTGACCGACGGGGACACCGAGGTCCGCGCGCTGCTTCCCGGCCTGGTCGGCGAGCTGGACAAGCGGGTCTCCCGGCTGCAGGTCGGCGGCACCGACGCGCCGCGGGACGAGCGGCCGGCCCCGCGGCCGCAGGACCGCCCGATCAAGCCCCCGCTACGCATCTGGGTCAACCCGTCGGTGACCATGACCCTGGGCAAGGCCATGGCGCAGGCCGGGCATGCCGGCATGATCGCCGCCGCGCTGTTGGCCGAGACCGATCCGGCGGTGCTGCGCCGGTGGACCGCCGGCGGGCTGCCGGTCGAGGCGAGGGTGCTGGACCGGCCGGTGTTCGACAGGATGCAGGCGGTGCTGGCGGACCCCGGCGTCGCCTGGCGCACCCACGGTCTGCTGGCCGTAAGGGACGCCGGCTTCACCGAGATCGAGCCCGGCACGGTCACCGTGATCGCCCGGCGGCCGTAGTCCCGCACGGATTGGCCTTCCGGGCCGCGCACCGGCCGCGGCCCGGACTATGCCGAACGCACCCCGGCCTGTGCCGTACGCACCCCGGACTATGCCGCGTAGCACTGCCGCACCGCGGGTATTCCGGCGAAGGAGGCAACCATCCGGGCGCAGGCGGCGTCCGGTGATCAACGACGCGGAGCGCCGCCGGACGGGCGTGCCCGCCGAGCGACACCGGGGGAGCACATGGACGCGGAGAGGGCTCGGGACAGGTTCGCGGGGGCACGCGTGGCCAGGTTCGCCACCATCGGGCCCGACGCGCGTCCGCACCTGGTGCCCGTCACCTTCGCGGTGATGCCGGACGGCGGTGACGGGGTCATCGTGTTCGCCGTCGACCACAAGCCCAAGACCACCACGGCGCTGCGCCGGCTGCGCAACATCGCGGACTCGCCGAAGGTCGCCTTCCTGGCCGATCACTACGACGCCGACTGGACCGCGCTGTGGTGGGTGCGCGCCGACGCGGTCGCCGAGGTACTACCGGCCGGCGGCGAAGACCCCCGCTTCGACGTGGCCCTGGACGCGCTCGCCGGGCGCTACCCGCAGTACCGGCAGCGGCGCCCCGACGGGCCGGTGGTGTGGAGCACCGTCACCCAATGGTCCGGCTGGCAGGCGGTCTCCTCCGGGACGGTCATGGATCCCAGCACGCGCCATCGCGCGTCCTGACACCCACGACTGGGACGGGGTCATAGCAGCGTGACGCCCGCCTCCCGCATCTCGGCCACCGCGGCATCCCCATCCCCGTCCTCGAGGTTGACGAACCGGGTCAGCGCCAGCGGAAGTGTCACCGTGTACCCGAGCTTGACCCCGTCCAGCGCTGTCGCCTTGACGCACCAGTCGCCGGCCAGGCCGACCACCGTCACCTGCATCACCCCGGCCTCGTCCAGCAGCGTCGAGAGCTGGGTGCCCTTGCGCTCGCCGGAGGCCAGGTCCACCTCGGAGAACCCGGAGTAGCCGTCCTCCGACCCGGTGCCCTTGCGCACCACCGGCCCGGCCACCGGCAGGCCCGGCACCAGCGCCGCACCGGGGGAGTCCGCCACGCAGTGCACCGGCCAGATCCCGCCGTCCTGGGCGAAGTGCGGGGTGTGCTCGGGGTGCCAGTCCTGGGTGTAGACGACGGTGGCCCCGGCCGCCTGCGCGGCGGAGATCTCGGCGGCGATGCCGGTGACGATGTCCTCGCCGCCCCGCACGTACAGCGAGCCCGCCGGGTCGGCGAAGTCGTGCTGCATGTCGACCACGACCAGCGCGCTGGACGGGGAGTATCCGATGATCATGATGCTTCCTCCTGGCTCCGGCCGTGCTGCGCGGCCTCGGTTACGGGTACATGGTGGTGGGGATCGCCGGGTCGCCCTTGGACAGGCTCAGCCCCTCCCAGGGCAGCGTCACCAACGCCGCCGCCAGGTGCTCGCGGGACTGCTCCAGCGTCGGCAGGCCGTCCACCACCCGGCCCGCCCGCACCAGCGGCACGGGGATGATCCGGTCGTCCGGGCCCGCCTCCGGCGCCTCGTCGGCCACCCGGAACACCACCTCCTCGGTGGCGGTTCCGGTGGACCTGTGCCGGCGCAGCACGGACTTGCGCCCGCCGTTGGTCTGCTTGTGCTCGCTGCGCTTGGCCACCGGCCGGCCGTCCACCTCGACCAGCTTGTAGACCATTCCCGCGGTCGGGGCCCCGGATCCCGTCACCACCGAGGTGCCGACCCCGTACACGTCCACCGGGTCGCCGCGCAGCGCCGCGATCGCGTACTCGTCCAGGTCCCCGGACAGCACGATCTTGGTGCCGGTCGCGCCCAGCGAGTCCAGCTGCTCCCGCGCCGCGCGGGCCAGCACCCCCAGGTCGCCGGAGTCGATGCGCACCGCCCCCAGTTCGGGCCCGGCCACCCGGATCGCGGTGTCGATGCCGGCGGTGATGTCGTAGGTGTCCACCAGCAGCGTCGTGCCGGTGCCGAGCGCGGCGACCTGCGAGGCGAACGCGTCCTCCTCCCGCTCGTGCAGCAGCGTGAAGGCGTGCGCCGAGGTGCCGGTGGTGGGCACCCCGTAGCGGCGACCGGCCTCCAGGTTGGAGGTGGCGGCGAACCCGGCCAGGTAGGCGGCCCTGGCGGCGGCGACCGCGGCCCGCTCGTGCGCCCGCCGGGATCCCATCTCGATCAGCGTCCGACCGGCGGCCGCCGAGGCCATCCGGGACGCCGCCGATGCGACCGCGCAGTCGTGGTTCAGGACCGACAGCACCAGCGTCTCCAGCACCACCGCGGAGGCGAACGTGCCGGTGACGGACATCACCGGGGAACCCGGGAAGTACAGCTCGCCCTCCGGGTAGCCGTCGATGTCACCGTCGAAGGCGAAGCCCGCCAGATGCTCCAGGGTTCGCCGGTCCAGGATCGGCTCCAGCCGGGCGAGCGCGGCATCGTCGAACCGGAAGTCGGCGACGGCCTGCAGCAGCCGGGCGGTGCCCGCGACCACGCCGTACCGCCGGCCGTCCGGCAACCGGCGGGCGAACACCTCGAAGGTGCAGCGCCGGCCCGCCGTTCCGTCGGCCAGCGCCGCCTGCAGCATGGTCAGCTCGTACTGGTCGGTCAGCAGGCCGGTGGTGGCGGGGGTGGTCACGCAGCAGTGCCTATCCAGCGGCCCGTCGCGCGCCCTACCCCGTCGAGGCCCCCCGAAGTTGCCGGAGGTAGCCCGAAGTTGCA
>JBIQML010000338.1:0-5608 GCA_044463405.1 Nakamurella lactea
CGAGCCGGCCGCGGGTGTAGTCGCCCTCCATCTGCAGCAACTCGCCGATCTGGCTGGCGATGATCTCCTCGATCTTGCCGCCGAACATCGGGATCGGCACGGCGGCGTTGCCCTCGACCGTGAGCGTGCTGCCGGCCGGTGCGGGCGCCAGCGTCATGGTTCCCTTCAGCGAGGCCGGGGCACCCTTGACGGTGACGGAGAAGTCGGCGACGTACCCGTCACCGTCGCTGCGCCACTTCTCGGTCCGCTCGGTGACCGGGTTGCCGGCCATCATGGTCGCCACCATCGGCGGCAGCACGTCGGCCGGGATGGCCTGCCGGGTGGTGACCGTGGCGGTGTCGCCGTCGGTGTCCAGGGCGACGATCTCCGGGTCGACCCCACCGCAATCGGCGAGCCGGCCCTCCAGGAACGCGCGGTCGGTGAACAGCGCGTAGACCTGCTGGGGCGGCGCGGGGAACTCCTGGACGACGGACATCGGGGTGGGCACTGGCGGGCTCCCTGAGGTGATCTGCGGATCGGCTCGCGGCACGGGACGCGTCGCACGATCGGCGGCCGACGCGATCTCTGCCGTCAGCGACCCTACCCTGTACGGGTGCCCACCGACCCCGCCGCGACCGGCACGCCGGTCCTGCTGTCGTCGCTGTCCACCATCGGGCTGGGCGGGCCGGCACCCGAACTGCATGTCGCGCGGGATCCCGAGGAGCTCGCCGACCTGCTGGGGGCCGCCGACGGCGATTCGGACCAGGCGGAAGGACGCCGGGCGCTGGTGATCGGCGGCGGCTCCAACCTGGTGATCGCCGACGCCGGCATCGACGTCCCGGTCGTGCGCGTCGCTATCCCCGGCGTGCACGTGCGCCCCGACACCGACGACCCCGACCGCGCCACGGTGACGATCGGCGCCGGGGAGAACTGGGACGACGTGGTGGAGGCCCTGGTCGCCGACGGGTGGAGCGGTGTGGAGTCGTTGTCCGGCATTCCCGGATCGGCGGGCGCCACTCCGGTGCAGAACGTCGGGGCGTACGGCACCGAGATCTCCGACCTGCTGGTCGACGTGCAGGCCTACGACCGCCGCAGCCGGCGGTTGCGCACGCTGGCCGCGGCCGACCTGCGGCTGGGCTACCGAAGCTCGGTGCTGCGGGGAACCGACGCTGGGGTCGTCACCGCGGTCCGGCTCCGGCTGACCCGCACGCCCCGACCGGTCCGGTACGCGGAACTGGCACGTACGCTCGGCGTCGCCGTCGGCGATCCGGCGCCCGCAGCGGAGGTGCGCCAGGCGGTGCTGGCACTGCGCCGCGGCAAGGGCATGGTGCTGGATCCGGACGACCCGGACACTCGCAGCGTGGGATCCTTCTTCACCAACCCGATCCTGACCGAGGCCGAACTGGCGGTGACGGTGTCCGCGATCACCGCCCGCCTCGGGCAGGACACGCCCATCCCGCAGTATCCCGCGGCCGGTGGCGCCAAGCTGTCCGCCGCCTGGCTGATCGAGCGCGCCGGATTCGCCAAGGGATACCCGGGCGGGCTGAGGCCGCAGGTCCACGTCACCATCTCGGGAAAGCACACCCTGGCGCTGACCAACCGCGGCGGCGGCAGCACCGCCGAACTGATCGCGCTGGCCCGGGAGATCCGTGACGGGGTGCGCGACGCGTTCGCCGTCACGCTGCACCCGGAACCGGTGCTGGTCGGCGTCAGCCTGGATCCGGAGGAATCCGCCGGTACCGCCGGCGCGGGACGTCCGGGTCGATAACCCCCGGCAACCGGGCACGACGTCGCGCCGTCCCGCCGTCCGGATGGTCGGCGACACCTGGTCCGCGAAGCGGGGGCCCGCACGGACCGGGCCGTACCATGGCGGAGGGTGGCCGTGGCTCCGGCAGGGTGGCGCGTGCGGCCGCCGGGTAGGCCGCAGTGCGGCAGCGGATCTCGCGCTCGATGGCGGCCGAGGGGCAGTCGGCGGTGACGCCTACCGGAATAGGAGAAATAGTCATAGTGGGGCGAAAGATTGTCGGACGGCGTGGGCCGCGTCGCGCGACGGTGCTGGGTGCGCTGATGGTCGGCGTCGCGCTGGTGCTCTCCGCCTGCTCGTCACAGCAGCCCGCGGTCGTCGTCACCATCACCACCACGCCGGGCCTCACCTCCCCGGTCACCGTTCCCTCCCTGACGTACCTGCCGCCCACCGATCCCGCGTCGTCGGCGTCGGGTGCCGGCGAGCCGGCCACACCCAACAACCCGAGCGGCCAGGCCGGTGCGGCGGACACGAAGAAGACGAGCGCGACCGGGCCCACCAGCACCAAGAAGGCCGCCCACAAGACGAAGGCCAGCGACAACCGGGCCAAACGTTCCGCTCCCGTGAAGATGCGGGTCTCGGCGAATCCGGCGTTCGGCACGAAGAAGATGGCGCCGAACGACCCGATCACCGTCACGGTGTTCAACGCCGAACTGCAGAAGGTGCTGGTGCTCGGGGACGACGGATCAACGGTGCGCGGCAAGATCACCAACCAGCGGCACACCTGGACCCGGACCGAGCGGATGCGCTACGGCGTCAAGTACACCCTGACCGGCACGGCGAAGGCGGCCGACGGCAGCAAGCACACCATCATGGGCACCTTCAGGACGGTGAATCCGAAGAAGACGATGGCCGCGTACGTGAACATCCCGAACGGCAAGACGGTCGGCATCGCCTCGCCGATCATCATCACCTTTGCGGGAGTGGTGAAGGACCGGGCCGCCGCCGAGAAGCGCCTGCAGGTGACCGTCAACGGGGGCAAGAAGATCGCCGGCTCCTGGGGGTGGATGCAGGACGAGGACATCCTCGGGCACGGTCACAAGCAGTCCCGGGTGCACTTCCGCCCCAAGCACTATTGGCCGGGTGGCACCAGGGTGCACCTCAGCGCCAAGCTGTACGGGGTCGACCTGGGCGGCAGTTGGGGGCGTGAGGACGTCGTGCGGAACTTCAGGATCGGTCCTGATCTCAGGGTGGTCGCCAAGGTCAGCTCGCATCGTCTGCTGGTGATCAAGAACGACAAGGTGAAGAAGAACTTCCCGGTCTCCTATGGCGTTTCGAAGTCGCAGAACGCGGGTCGCACCACGGTGAGCGGCATTCACGTGATCACCGAGAAGAAGCCGGGCGCGTTCACGATGTGCAACCCCAAGTACGGCTACTGCGGGGTCAAGGAATATTGGGGCGTCCGGATCAACAACAACGGCGAGTTCATCCACGCGAACCTCAAGGTGGCACGGGCGGGCCTGCTCGGCAAGGCCAACGTCTCGCACGGGTGCATCAACATGAGCATGGCCGACGCCAAGACGTTCTTCCACATGGTCTACTACGGCGTGCCCGTGGTGGTCCGGGGCACCGGTGTCAAGATGTCGTACGCGGACTACATCTGGGACTGGAGCGTCCCGTACTCCACCTGGAAGACGTTCTCGGCGCTGTGAGCGACGGCGGAGCGCGCGGCACAGGCGACGGAGTCGCCTGTGCCGCGGGCGTAGTCCGGAGCGAACCGTGGGCGCCGGGCGACGGTGGAGCGCGCGGCACAGGCGACGGCGGAGCGCGGGGCGGAGGCGACGGAGTCGCCTGTGCTGCGGGTGTAGTCCGGAGCGAACCGTGGGTACCGGGCGACGGCGGAGCGCGGCCGGCATGATCGGGCACGGTGAGTTCTCGGTGGCGCCGCGGACCATCCGCCGGGTGGCGATGCTGTCCGTGCACACGTCACCGCTGGCACAACCCGGCAGCGGTGACGCCGGCGGCCTGAACGTCTACGTCGATCAGACCGCGCGCCGGCTCGCCGAGCGCGGCGTGGCCGTCGACGTGTTCACCCGGGCGACCTCGTCGCGACAACCGCCAGCGGTGACGGTGCGGCCCGGCTACACCGTCCGGCACGTGCCGGCCGGCCCGTTCGACGGCCTGGCCAAGGACGACCTGCCCGGACAGCTATGCCCGTTCGCGGCCGGCGTGCTGCGCGCGGTCGCGCCGGTGCACGGCCGGTCGCCGTTCGACGTGGTGCATTCCCACTACTGGCTGGCCGGGCAGGTCGGCTACCTGCTGCGGGACCGGTGGGGCATCCCGCTGGTGCACACGGCGCACACCCTGGCGAAGGTCAAGAACGCCTCCCTCGGCGAGGGCGAACGGCCCGAGCCGGTCGGCCGGGTGATCGGGGAGGAGCAGGTGGTCGCCGAGGCGGACCTGCTGCTGGCCGCCACGCCCGTGGAGGCCACGCAACTGACCGACCTGTACGGGGCCGATCCGGATCGCGTGACGGTCGTGCATCCGGGGGTGGACGTCACGGTGTTCGCGCCGGCGACCGGCTTTCCGGGCAGCAACGCGGATCGGGCACGATTCGGGCTGGCCACCTCCGACATCGTGCTGGCCTTTGCCGGCCGGATCCAGGCGCACAAGGGCCCCGCGGTGCTGCTGCATGCCGCGGCGGCGCTGCGTCGCCGGTATCCGGACCGCCGGTTCCGGGTGCTGATCGCCGGCGAATCGTCCGGGGATGGGCATCGGGAGCCGGAACGGTTGCGCGCGTTGGCCTCATGCTTGCAGATCTCCGACATCGTGCAGTTGCTGCCCGCCCTGCCGCGCGCCGAGCTGGCCGCGCTGTTCCGGGCCGCCGACGCGGTGGCGATCCCCAGTCGCAGCGAGTCCTTCGGCCTGGTCGCCTTGGAGGCGCAGGCCTGCGGCACGCCGGTGGTGGCGGCCGCCGTGGGCGGGCTGCCGATGGCGGTGCGTGACGGGCACACCGGCGTGCTGGTGTCCGGGTACGACCCGGGCGATTGGGCCAATGCGCTGTCCGGCGTCGTGCTGGATCCTGTTCGGCGGGCACGGATGTCGGTGGCCGCGCGGGCGCACGCCGAGCGCTTCTCCTGGGATGTCACCGTCGACGCGCTGCTGTCCGCCTACCGTCGGGCGGCGAGTCCGGGCACGGTGGGGCTGGAGGCCGGAGCGTGAGCCACGACCCCGGCCCCGGGCCCGGGGGCGGGCCCGACCCGGACTCCGGGCCCGACCCCGACTCCGGGTCGTGGGTGCCGGAGGGCGCCATGGCGCGTCGTGACACCCACGACTCGACGGCGGGCGGCGTGGCGAGGGTGATCGCCGACGCGTTGGCGGGTCTGGACGTTCCGGTGATGCGGGACGGCGACGACGCCTTTCTGGTGACGCTTCCCGGAGAGCGTCGTCACCGCACCCTGGTGTGGCTGATCGTGGGCGCGCACGAGGTGCTCGTCGAGTCGTTCGTGTGCCGCAAACCCGACGAGAACCTGGAGGGTGTGTACCGATTCCTGTTGCAGCGCAACGCCAGGCTCCGGACCGTGGCCTATGCGCTGGACGCGGTGGGGGACATCCACCTGGTGGGCCGGTTGCCGGTGGGCTCCGTCACCGCCGAGGAGATCGACACCCTGCTCGGGGTGGTGCTCGCAGCCTCGGACGCGGACTTCAACGCGATCCTGGAGCGCGGCTTCACCTCGGCAATCCGCCGGGAATGGGCCTGGCGGACCTCACGCGGGGAATCGGTGCGCAACCTGCAGGCGTTCCGGCACCTGATCGAGGGATGAAGGGCGGCAGCCATTCTCCTGCGTGGGCATCGCTGGTGCTCGTCAGGCAGCACAGGTGAAC
>JBIQML010000339.1:0-5608 GCA_044463405.1 Nakamurella lactea
ATCGAAGAGGTCAGGGGTTCGATTCCCCTCAGCTCCACCGAGTTTATACAGGTCAGCGTCCTGGTGGGCAATTGTAAGAATCCTAGGTCGCATTCGTGCCCACCATTCCCGCGGGGCTGTGGCGGATGCCTGGGGTACGGCTGGCCGGAACCGCCGCTGGCCCTCTCGCTTGACCGGGTCAGACGCGCCGCCATGGAGAGCGGTGCACTGGCGAGGACACGGATTGACGGCCACCGACGAGTTGATCGACGATGTGCCCGGCATGTTCCATGCTTGGCTGATGCCCGACACCCAGTGGCGCCGTGACTGGCGTGAGCGACGACTCGCCAGCGACGCTCGCGCGGGTCGGCGCACACGCGAGGAAGTCCGCAGGATCCAATGGTCGTTCGTCAGACGGTCGTGGTCCTGGATGGTGGGCTGGGTCCTACTCGGTGCGGCCTGCACGGCCGTGGCCATGTTGGTGGTACCCGGTCCCTTTGCACGGGGCATGATCGTCGGCGCTGCGATCGTCATGGTGTTCGGCGGCCTCGCTGTCCTGGTGGGGCAGTTCACCGGCACCGCATCTCTCGGGATGGGTGCGCAGGCCGAAGTTTCTACGGCCAGCGAGCTTCGCACGTTGCGTCGCCACGGCTGGCGAATCGCCAATCACCTGCTGCTCCGATTCGGCGACATCGATCACCTGCTCGTCGGGCCGCACGGCGTCCTCGTCGTCGAGACCAAGTGGAGCGCCGATGGCTGGAGCCCGCAGACCGGTCGATTTAAGGATGCTCTCCGGCAGGTGCAGCGAAACGCCCGCGACGTCCGGCTGTGGCGACCCGAGCTTCGACACGAGTCACTGGTACAGCCGGTTCTGTTCCTATGGGGCGGCGCCCGATCTGGGGCGGCCAAGCCGGACAGCGTGAGAACCCTTGAGGGTGTGGACGTCATCTACGGGGTGAAGGCAGCGCGCCAGTGGCGCGATGGTCTTATCCGGCGCGTCGGAACGAGCAGGCTGTCCGAGGAGCAGATCGCCTCGATCTGGGAAGCCGTGACAGCCAACGCGAGGGATTTGGATCGACGCGAACAAATGGCGCCTGCACCGCCGTCGATCGCGCGCATGTGCGTGATGGTCATCGGAGCCTTTTTCGCCGCCATGGTCGCGCTCATCGCTTGCTTCTACACCTTCCGAGCCGTCGACTCGGGGTGGTGGTGCGTTGGGATAGCGGCGGCGTACGTACTCGTGGGGCTTCTGGTGCGTCGGTGGTCGGTGGCGCGGACGACGGCGCTCGGCTGGATCACTGGTGCCGGATTCGCCGCGGCCATCGCACTCGCCGTGACGCTGCACGGCTGAGCACGCCTCGGGGGCGGCCTCATGCGCTGGATGCTGATCGTGTCCAGGCCGTCGTCCACCTTGTGGATGGTCGACCGGACCGACCTCGGCTGACCTCGGGACGCCGCGCGGCACCGACGAGGGCCCGGGACGGAGGTGACGTGGGTGACGGGCCAGGCGACGCCCCCCGAGGAGACCCGTTCGAGCCAGGCTGCCGCGGCACCGCCCGTTCCGGTGATCTCGCACTTCACTCGAATGCGCCCCGGGACGTTGCCGGAAATGGGGCGATAATCCTCAGCAAGCCCCGAGAAGGAACGAAGGTGCGATATCGGCGGGGGCGTGCGGCGCTTCCCGGGCTTGCGGATCCCGAGCTGAGGTCTGGTGGGGTGCGGTCCGCGCGGTGGACGACCACCGGGCCGATGGCTACGACGAACGGCGGGAGACGGCGGTGGCCGAGAGTGCGTCGCTGAGACAGGATCACCGGTCGGACACCGATCGGTCCACCGCACCCGAGCGGCAGCCGGCAGGAGTTGTCGGCACCACGGTGCCGGCCGTCGGGTCGGTGGCGCCGGTGAACTCCGTCACCGCCGACCTGCCGGCGCTGCGACGCCATCCCCCGTCCGGCGCCGACCCTCTCGGCGGTCGGACGGTTCCTCCGGCCGTCGACGAGGTGCTGCGCCGGCGCCGGGGCCAGGGTGCGCCGTTGCCCGAGCCGACGCGCGCGCGGATGTCGGAGCAGTTCCAGGTGGACCTGTCGCCGGTGCGGGTGCACGACGACGCCGAGTCCCATGGCCTGGCCGCCGCGCTGCAGTCGGTGGCGTTCACCCACGGCAGCGACATCTACTTCGGCCGTGGCAGCTACCGCCCCGAATCCCCGTCCGGACAGCACGTGCTCGCGCACGAACTGGCGCACGTCGCCAACCCGGAGCCGGGCACGGCCGGTCCGACCATGGTAGGGCGCGCGGACGACCCGGTGGAGGCCAGGGCCGATTCGACCGCGGACCAGGTGGTGGCGCAGTTGCGCCGCAGCCATCACCCGGACGCCGGCGCGGGCTCCGCGGCCACCGTGCGCGAGGGCGACGCGCCCACCATCCGCCGGCTGCTCAGCAAGGAGGAACTGGCCGAGGCCCGCAAACTTGCCGACTCCTACGACCGCAAGCTGGATATGGCCTTCTACAGCCAGGTACAGCGCCATCGGCAGGCGGTCATCGACAACGCCACCGACGCCGCCTTCCGCGAGGTGCTCTCGCCCTACGTCACCGAGAAGGTGATCGCCTACCTGAAGGATCTGTGGAAGGGCAGGGTCAGCGGCAACAGGATCCTGCTGAACGCCTCCAACCAGGCGGCGGCGACGGCGATCGAGGAGAAGGTCGCGGCACTCGAACAGCAGACGAGCCCGCCCGGATCGGCCAAGGAGGCCTACGCCAACCTGCAACTGGAGGCGACGGCCAAGGGCGACGCCTGGGACAAGAGCCTGATGACCTCCGACATCGCGCTGGCGATCCGCCAGGCCGCGGCCGATCTCGGGATCGAGAAGACCGCGATCAAGCAGGGCGAGCTCACCGACGCCCTCGACAGCGGCCGGCGCAAGCTGCGGTCCGCCGTGGAGGCGGGGGTGCGCCAGGCAGAGGACGTCGAGGAGCCCTACTACCTGCGAGAACATGGCAAGGACGCGTTCGCGCCGGCGCTGGCCGCGAAGCTTAGCGTATACGACCCGGAACATCCGGCCGACGGCCTCGAGGCGACCATCCGCTCGAACATGGCCAGCATGCACAAGGGGCTGAGCAGTGAAACCCTGGCGCCGGTGTTCAACGACATCGTCGCCGCGGCCGCGGAAACCGCCGGGGCCCAGGCGAAGGCTCTGCAAGACCCCACCTACAAGTCTGCGGAGAAGGCGTTCCTGGCCAGCAGCATCAGTCAGCGCGAGGACCTGGTGGCCGAGGCGACCCGCGAGGCCCGGGTGGCCATCGCCGGCAACGAGGGCGATCTGCGGGCCAAGGCCGCCCAGGTGGTCAGCGAGGGTTACATCCACAGCGGACTGGCCGCCGCCGCGCCGGTGATCGAGAAGCTGGCGTCCAAGCCCGACACCAACGGGAAGGTCACCGTCAGCGTCGACGTCCCGGTGAAGGGGTTCGTCGTCGGGTTCGAGTTCTCCTGCAAGGTGGCCCGCGACGCCTCCGACGCGCTGTCCATCGCCGTCGAACTGGGCGCCTCCGGCGGCGTCGGCGTCGCCAAGGCGATCAAGCTGGCGCTCGGGGCCGGCCTGTACCTGGACGCCAAGTCCACGGCGGGCGCCGCGGCCCTGATGGACCAGGTGTCGATGGCCTTCTACCGACGGTTCAAGGACGCCGGAATCCCGTACACCGACTACCTGTGGGGCCTCGGGGGCAAGACCAGGAAGAAGGGCGAGAGCGAGGACAAGGCGTCCGAACGCGAGGCGGCCGCCTTCGTCGCCATGGTCGAGGAGCAGATGGGGGACAAGGGCGAGGTAGAGACCGGCGGCTTCGTCAAGGGTTCGGCGAGCGTCGACGCCGGGGTGCTGGAGGCCGGTATCGAGGCCATCGGGCGATCCGGGACGCTGCTGAACAAGCGGGCCTTCACCGAGACCAAGGAGCGCAAGGCGGCAACCTCGGGCTTCACCGTCAACCTGACGGCATCGGTCGCGCCGTTCTCGGGGCAGCTCACCGCCACCATCCGGAACGTCACGCTGGCCAAGCCCGGCGGGTCCGACGAGGTCGAGACCACCGGCAAGTTCGGTGCCTCGCTGACCGGCAAGGTCCCGGGAGGGGCGATCTTCGGCAGCCCCGCCCAGACCGGCGTGCGGATCGCCACCTGGATCGCCGAGCTGGTCCCCAAGGTGCAGCGCATCAAGGAGCTGATCGAGAAGAAGGATCCCGGGCTCGGGGACGGCCTGATGGCCAAGAGCCTGAAGGACCAGCTGGAGGAGGCCGGAAACGCCGCCAAGGCCGCCGTGCAGGGGGACTGGAGCAAGAAGATGGCCGAGTACGCCGAGGCGTCCAAGACGCCGGGGCTGACCGCATCGAGCAGCGGGGTCACCCTGGGGTTCGCCTACGCGGCGGACAAGGAGGGCAAGGGCACGGGGACGATCTACCTGGACCTGGCCACCGGAACGACCGTCAACACCGGGGTGGCCAAGATCGCCTACAGCAGCGGCGAGCGGCTCTGGTCGCACAAGCTGGGAGGCTGATGCGGGGTGGATGTCGCTGGACACCTGACCGCCGCGCTCGATCGACTGGACCTGCCCTACGACGAGGAGGACGGCGGCCGGCTGTTCCGGTTGTCGTTCACCGATGGCGACAGCGGCCTGTCCTGGACCTGCGTCGCCTACCCCGTGCAGGACGCCCGGCAGGCGGTGTTCTTCTCGGTGGCGCCCGAGGACGTTCCGGAACCGGCGCGCGAGAAGGTGTCCGAGTACCTGACCCGGGTCAACTACGGGCTGGTGCTGGGGAACTTCGAGATGGATTGGGCGGACGGCGAGGTCCGCTGCCGCACATCGGTTCCGGTGCCGGACGGTGCGCACGTCGAGGAGCTCATCGAGACCGTCGTCACCGCCAACCTGGCGCTGATGGGCCGGTACCTTCCCGGGCTGCGCGACGTGCTGGCGGGAAATGCCGAGCCGGCGGCGGCGGTGGCCCGCGCCGAGGGCGCAGGCTGAAGCACCGGACGGCGGTCGTAGGACGCGCGGCACCGGACGGGCGACCGGACGGCATCCCTCCGCGATCGGGTGATCGCCGTCCCCGGACGGCCGTCACCGAACGTGGGAGGGCGTCCCCGGGTTGGTCGGTCCAGGCGCCCATCCGGACAGCGGGAGGATCTGGAGACACCCATTAGGGTGCAACCCCTTCTGGCGGTGGCGGATCCTGACTACACTGACCGGAACTATCTTGCTCGTACCCGTGGCCGAGCTAGCACCTGGCGGGGTGTCATGGCTGGATCGACAGTCAGATCGGAACCACCGCCGAGCGCCGCGGTTCGGTTCCCGCTCGACATGTTGGTGATCGACGACTGCTGCCTGTACCGCGAGGGGCTCGTCTCGATCCTGGACAAACAACCGGACGCCGGGGTGATCAAGGCGTCCTACGATCGCGGATCCACCGAACGCCATCTGGCCGGGTGGCAACCCGACATCGTCCTGGTGAACCTGGACTCCCGGGACAGCGCCCAACTGATCGCGTTGGTCCGCGAGCGCTCACCGTCCTCGTTGATCATCGCGATCGGGGTCGCCGAGAGCGACCAGGACATCGTCGCCTGCGCCGAGGCCGGAGTGGCGGGCTTCCT
>JBIQML010000340.1:0-5597 GCA_044463405.1 Nakamurella lactea
TGGTGCCCGGCCAGCACCAGCCGCACGTCCGTGCCGGCGATCACCCGGGCCAGCGCGGCGCGGGACTCGCGGTGCAGCGCGAAGTAGGTCAGCAACGGGGACGGCGGGGGGATCGGCGCGTGGTGCAGCACCACGATGCTGCCGTGCTCGGCCGGGGAGACCAGCGCGTCCGCCAGCTCATCGAGATGGCCCTGCTGCAGCATCCCGTCGCCCGCCCCCGGCACCGTGGAGTCCAGCACCATGACCCGCAGCCCGGACACGTCGTGCACCTGCAGGATCGGCTCGGCGACATCCGGAAGCTCCAGCACGTGCTCGTGGAACGCGGTGCGCACGTCGTGGTTGCCGGTCGCCCAGATCACCGGCAGGCCGAGGGACTCCAGCCCGGCCCGCACCCGGCGATAGGCATCCGGGTCCCCGGTGTCGGTCAGGTCGCCGGATGCCACGATCGCGTCGACGCCGTCGGTGCCGGCGATCGCCGAGCGCAGCATCCGCACGGCCCTGGCCAGCGTGGCATCGGTATCGATCGACCCGTTGTAGGCGACGCCCGCCGGGGTCAGATGGGTGTCGGACAGGTGCACCAGCACGTGCGTGGGCCGCTCCGGTGGCCGGCCGTCCGGGGTGGTGGGCACGCCCGCGGGCCATCCGGAAGTCTCGGAATCGGCGACGGTGGTGCTCATGAACCGGATGGTATCGGTCCGGTCGGTTCCACCGTGCCCCGTCGGCGCCGGCAGGGTGCGGCGGCGGCAGGGTGCGGCGGCGGTGCGGCGGCGGCCCCGGGCGCGGGCTGGGTACCGTCGGAGCCGGGAACGACGCCGAGGGGCGCCGAGGTGACGGGAGTGCGCGTGGCGACGGCCGACACCAGACAACCGGCGCGGATGGCCGCCGGGCTGGTGGCCGCCGCAGGCGGGCTGGCGCTGGTCGGCTCGTCCTTCTTGGGGTGGATCACCACCGCGATGGTCACCGGCGGCAGTACCTCGATCTCCGGCTGGGGTACCATCTCCGGCGGCAACGATCTGGTCGACGGCGTCAACTTCAACACCCTGATGGACGGCCTGGGCAGCTACCGGCCGGGGGTGCCCGCCGTGGTGATAGGGGCGGTGACGGTAATCCCGGGGCTGATCCTGGCCGTCACCGGGCCGGGCCGGCGACCCAGCAGGGTGGTGGGCGCGCTGCTGGCGGTGTGCGGGCTGGCGGCGCTGGCCTGGGGCCTGGCCAAGGTGATCGCCCCCGGTGACGCGGTCGGCGTGTTGCCGGCCGGGCAGGGCGCCCCGGGTGCCGGCCCCATCCTCGCGGCGGTGGCGGGTTTGGCGATCCTGGTGTCGGCGGGGCTGCTGCTGGGCGGGCTGCTGGACCCCCCGGCGCCGACGGTTCGGCGGGGCGTTCAGCCCGGGGACGACCGGCGCCGGCGGCGGGCGCGGCGCGGCTGATCGGCCGGGATCACCGGTCGTAGAGCTGCGACTTGTCGAACTTCGCGCGCCGGCTGCGCCGCGCGGTCCCGGTTCTGCTGGCGGCGTGCGACCCCGGCCTCGCCCCACCGTCGGACCGGGCGGCGGGCACCCCACCGGCCTCCGAGGCATCGTCACCGCCCCCACCGGCCCCCGAAGCATCGGCACCGCGCTGCTCGGCGGCCGTGCCGTCACCTCCCGGTTCACCGCCGTCCCGCGGGTCCGGCAGGTAGATGTCCTCCTCCGCCGGGTCGGTGAACTCCCGGTAGATGAAGTACCCGATGCCCAGCACCGCGATCGCCCCGAAAGCCAGCCACTGCAGCGCGTACGAGAAGAACGGGCCGGCGTCCCGTTGCGGCAGCGCGATCGGGTCGATCACCCCGGGCGATTCGGCCGTGAGCTGCAGGTACCCGAGATACACCGGTCCCGGCCCGGCGAGCGCGGAACTGGCTGCGGTGTACTGCATCCGACCGTCCGGCGCCGCGACCGGCGGCCGGTCCTTCGGGTCCGTCTGGTCGGCCTGCACGCGCCCCGTCACCGTCACCGTGCCGGACGGCAGCGCCGGCAGCGCCACGCCCCTTTGCACCGAGACGAACGAGACGTACCCCCGGTCCACCAGCACCGCGGTGCCATCCGACGTGACCAGCGGCACCACCACCTCGTTGGCCGGGTTCCCGTCGTTGTCCTGGCGCAGCCGGATATAGGCCTCGCGGGACGTGTCGAACGTGCCCGTCACCCTCACCTGGCGCCAGATCGCGTTGTCGGAGGGCTGTTTCGACGTGGACATCAGCGTGGAGATCGGCGCCGGGTCCGCCGTGAGGGCGGCCGCGATCTCGGAGTTCTGCTGGGACCGCTCGGCGTTCCGGCCGAACTGCCAGGGTGCCAGGATCAGGTAGCAGGCCAGCGCGAACGCGATCACCCCCACGATCAGCGCGATCCACTTGGGAGTGATCAGGAAGCGCAACCGCTCGGGCAGCGGGCGCCGCTCGGTCGGGCTGTCGCTACCGGTCATGCGATCCGGCGCCTGACCTCGTCGACCAGCCCCGGGGCCGCGGCCTCCAGCATCGCCAGCACCCGCTCGAACTCCTCGTCCCGGCATCCGTACGGGTCCGGGACCTCGTCGGTGTCGGCGTCCGGGTCGAACGCGCGGAGCAGGTGCACCCGGGACGGGTCCCCGGCCAGGGCTCGCAGCGCCCGCAGGTGCCCGCGATCCGCGGCCAGCACCAGGTCCGCCTCGTCGACCATGTGCCGGGTGATCTGGCGGGCGACATGGGTATCCGGGTAGCCGGCGGCCACCAGCGTGCGCCGGGCCGGAGGATGGGCGCCCTGCCCGATGTGCCAGTCGCCGGTGCCTGCGCTGGACACGGCCACCCGATCGCCCAGGCCGGCGCGGTCGAACGCGCGGCGCAGCACGTGCTCGGCCATGGGGGATCGGCAGATGTTGCCGGTGCACACCACCAGCACGCCGAACGGGCGGACGTCCCCGCCCTGCGGGGTGGCGGTGCGCTGGCTCACCCCCTCATTGTGGCCTGTCAGACTGGGCGGACGGCGGGCCACACGGCCGCACGGGCTGCGAGGGTGAGGAGCACCACAGACGATGCCGGTAGCGCTGTCGGAGGTGATCGCGGCGCTGGATGCCGCCTACCCCCGGTCGTTGGCCGAACCGTGGGACACCGGGATCGGCCTGACCTGCGGGGATCCCGCCGACCGGGTCGCCGCGGTGCTGTTGGCCGTGGACGTGGACCCGGTCACGGTCGCCGAGGCCGCCGAGGTGGGCGCCCAGTTGCTGGTGACGCACCATCCGCTGCTGTTCCGCCCGGTGCAGTCGGTGGCCGCGGACACGGCCAAGGGCTCGCTGCTGCATCCGCTGATCCGCTCCGGCGTCGCGCACTTCGCGGCGCACACCAACGCCGACCGGGCACCCGGCGGGGTCAACGACGCGCTGGCCGAGGCCATCGGTCTGGTCGGCGCGCGGCCGCTGGTACCGGTGGACCCGCCCGCGCTGGAGAAGATCGTGGTCTTCGTGCCTGCGGCGGACACCGACCGGATGATCGCCGCGCTCGCCGCGGCGGGGGCGGGCACCATCGGCGACTACGCGGAGGCGGCATTCGTCTCCACCGGTGAGGGCAGGTTCCGGCCGCTGCCGGGGGCGCACCCGGCGATCGGTGAGGTCGGGCAACCCGAGCGGGTGGCCGAGACACGCGTCGAGATGGTGCTGCCGCCGGGCCGCCGGGCCGACGTGCTGTCGGCCCTGCGCGCCGCCCATCCCTACGAGGAGCCCGCGTTCGACCTGTACGCGACGCTGCCGGTGCCCGCGCCATCCGCGCGGCCCGCGGCAGGGCTGGGCCGCGTCGGGGAGCTGGACCGGGCGGTGTCGCTGCGGGAGTTCGCGGGACTGGTGGCCGCGGCGCTACCTGCCACCCCCGCCGGGGTGCGTGCCGCCGGGGACCCGGATCGCATGGTGCGGACCGTCGCGGTGTGCGGCGGCGCCGGCGGCTCCGAGCTGGCCGCGGCCACCGCCGCCGGCGTGGACGCCTACCTGACCTCGGACCTGTCGCACCACGTGGTCGCCGAGCACGTCGCCGATCCGGCCCGGCCGGCGGTGCTGGAGGTCGCGCACTGGGCGGGGGAGTGGCCCTGGCTGCCGCGGGCCGCCCGGGTGATCACGGATGCCACCGGCGGTACCGTCACGGTGACGGTGTCCACCCGGTGCACCGACCCGTGGACCTGGCATCAGCCCGGCCGCCCGCACGACCCCCGCAATGACCCAGCAGTGATCCCGCAGCAGTGATCCCGCAGCAGTAAGGAGCACGAGTGCCCACCGCCGACCCCGCCGCGCAGCACACGCTGCTGGACCTCGCCGACGTCGACAGGGCCCTCGAGGCCGCCCAGCACCGCCGGACATCGTTGCCGGAGCTGGCGGTGATCGCCGACGGCGCCGGCCGGATCGATGAGCTGAACGGCCGGCTGGTGCTGGCCCAGACCGAGATCGGGGACCTGGACAGGGCCGCTCGCAAGCTGGACGACGAAATCGACTCGGTGCGCGCCCGCGCGGCCCGCGACGAGGAGCGGCTGGCTTCCGGCTCGGCGCCGGCCAAGGAGCTGGAGAACCTGCAGAAGGAGGTCGAGTCGCTGGCCCGGCGGCAGTCCTCGCTGGAGGACGACGCCCTGAAGCTGATGGAGAGGCGGGAGACCTCCGACGCCGCCATGGCGCAGATCCAGGCCGACCTGGACGCCGTGCTGGCCGACGTGAATGCGGCCACCGGCCGGCGCGACGACGCGTTCGCCGACATCGACGACGAGCTGGGCCGCCTGACGACCCGCCGTGCGGAGTTGACCGGTGGGCTGCCCGACGACCTGCTGGCGCTGTACGAGCGGGTCCGCGCCACCGGCAAGGTGGCGGCCGGCGCGCTGACCGGCGAGCGGTGCGGCGCCTGCCGGATGGCGCTGGACCGGCAGTTCCTGGAGGAGATCCGAACCGCGTCACCGGATTCCGTGCAGCGCTGCCCGGAGTGCGGCGCAATCTTGGTGCGGGGCTGATCGGCCGCGATCCTCGTCCGCCGGTTGATTCAACGGCTGCTACTTCTCCGCACCCTGAGTCGCTACCCGGCTGACGGCTCCTCACCCCGAACACCACGACGCGCCATAGCAACTCCCGGACCTCAGGTGTTGCGACCATGGCTGGAATGCGCCCCCTGAGAATTGGCCTCCAGATTCCCGAACTTTCGACATTTCCGCAGGTCGCGGTGATCTTGACGCAATCTAGGGGCGACTATTCAGCGGACGCCGGCCTCTCGTCGCGCGGCGCCAGTCAATGACCCGGTGCGACCACGCGCGGCGCGGATCGGGAACCTCGCGCAAGGGCGAGGACACCGGCTGGAGCAGGTGCGGCGACGCGCCGAGCAGGCCGGTGACGAGCGGCTCCGCGAGTCACACGAGGAACTGCGCGGCTATCCGGGCGGGATCGACACATCGCTGACGGCCAGCAATGTCGTGCTGCCACTGCGGCTCGAGGTGGCTGGCGCCGAGCTAGCGTTCTTCGCGATCTCGGCGACCGTCGAGACGGCGGGCGACGTCACGGTCGACGAACTGCGCATCGAGACCTTCTATCCGGCGGGCCAGGCGACCGCGGAGCGGATGCACCACCGGAGC
>JBIQML010000341.1:0-5590 GCA_044463405.1 Nakamurella lactea
GTTGACCTGCAACGGGAGTCGCGGCGTGCGCACCCGGTAGGCACCGGAGCCGTCGACCGCGATCATGCTGATGGTGGCCGGGGCGCCGGAGGGCCGGTCGGGGGCATCGGCGGACCCCTCGCCGCCGTCGGCCGCATCACCGGCTCCGTCACCGCCGTCCGGCGAGCCACCGTCACCGGTGACGCCGAAGTGCTGCCCGGTCTCCCCGTCACCGCTGCTGCCCCCTGGCTCCGGTGCGATCTCCTCGCCGTCCTCGATCGAGGTGACCAGCACCGTCGCCGGTCCGGTCGCCCGGAGCCGATCGACGGCCGCCAGCAGTCCGTCCTCGGTGGAGATGTCCGCCGGGGTGGCCGTTTCCGGATCGCCGCCGGTGCCAGCGAGATAGGCGAGTTCGAACGCGTTGGGGGTGACGACGTCCGCGGCCGGCACCACCCTGTCCCGGATCAGCTGCGGGATGCCCGGCTGCACGAACATGCCCCGCCCGACATCCCCCATCACCGGATCGCAGCAGTACACCGCCGCCGGATTCAGCGCGCGCACCCGCGTCACGGTGTCCAGCACCACCTCGGCGACACCAGGCGAGCCCTGGTAGCCGGTCAGCACCGCGTCCGCCCGGCCGAGCATGCCGCGCTCGGCGATGCCCCGCACCACGTCCGCGACCACCGACGGCTGGAAGACCTCGCCCCGCCAGGCGCCGTATCCGGTGTGGTTGGAGAAGTGCACGGTCAGCACCGGCCACACGTCGTGGCCGAGCCGCTGCAGCGGGAACGTCGCCGCGCTGTTGCCCGCATGGCCGTAGGCCACCGACGACTGGATCGACAGGATGCGCATGACCTGTCAGGGTAGGCCCAGGGTAGGCGTCCATTCCGGGCGCCAGAACGCGACGACGCACGACGGCGAGCGCAGACGGTCCGCACCGCCGCGCCCGCGAAGGGAGGGCCGATGGCGGCACCGACCGCCGGCGAGAACGGTCTGCCCGACCGGGGCGCCCCGGACGAGGTCGCCCAACTGGCCGGATACATCCAGGACACCCTGATCGGGCAGGCGATCACCGCCGAGCGGGTGCGCGCGCAGGCCGCCGGCGCCGTGCGGCACCACTTCAACGCGGTGATCGTTCCCGGCAGTTGGGTGCCGCTGGCCCGCGGACTGCTGGCCGGCAGCGGCGTCCGGCTTGGCTCGATCCTGGACTTCCCCTACGGCTCGTCCACCACCGCGGCGCGGGTCGCAGGAGCGGCCGCGCTGGTGGCAGCCGGTGTGGACGAGATCGACTCCACGGTCAACATCGGCTTCCTGCTGTCCGGCCGGAACGCCGAGTTCGCCGCCGACCTGTCGGCCGTGGTGCAGGCGGCCGCGCCGGTCGGTGTGAAGTTCATGCTGGAGTTGCCGCTGCTGGATGCGCGGCAGCGCCAGCAGGCCGTGGATGCGGCGGTCGGGTCCGGGGCGGCGTTCGTCAAGAACGCCTCCCGCGGCAGGGTTGGCATCGCGGACCCTGCCAGCATCGCCTACCTGCGCCGCTCCGTGCCGCCATCGGTCGGCGTGAAGGCCTCCGGAGGCATCAAGACCATCGAGCAGGTCCGCGAACTGCTGGCCGCCGGGGCGGACCTGATCGGCACGTCCTCCGGCGTGGCGATCGTCACCGGGCAGCGCACCAGCTCCGGGTCGCTGTACTCGTACTGACGACGCAACGTCCATACTGGCTCGTGTGACGTCCGAGACTCTGGTCGCCGGCATCGACTCCTCGACCCAATCCACCAAGGTGCTGCTGGTGCGGGCGGACGACGGGACGGTGGTCGACCAGGCGTCGGCTCCGCACCCCCAGGGAACCGAGGTCGACCCGTCCGCATGGTGGGACGCCTTGCAGCAGGCCGGTTCCGACCTGCTGGAACGCGCAGCCGCGGTGGCCGTCGCCGGCCAGCAGCACGGCATGGTGGCGCTGGATGCCGCCGGAGGGGTGGTCCGGCCGGCGCTGCTGTGGAACGACCTGCGGTCCGCCGCGGAGGCCTCCGAGGTGATCGAGCATCTCGGAGGGGTGCAGGATTGCGCCGAGGCCATCGGCTCGGTGCCGACCGCGTCCATCACGGTGACGAAGCTGCGCTGGATGAGCCGGCACGAACCGGACAACGCCGCCAGGACCGCCGGAGTGCTGCTGCCGCACGACTACCTGACCTGGTTGCTGGGATCCCGGCAGGAGATGACCACCGACCATGGAGACGCGTCCGGTACCGGCTACTACTCACCGGCGAATCGCGCCTGGCTGCCCGAGCTCGCCGCCTGGGCGCTGGGCCGCGAGCAACCGCCCGCGCTGCCCCGGCTGGCCGGCCCGGCGGAGGCCGTCGGGCGTACTCCCACCGGCGCGCTGCTGGCGGCGGGTACCGGCGACAACATGGCCGCCGCACTGGGTCTGGGCATCGCGGGCGGTGACGTGGTCGTCTCGATCGGTACCTCGGGAACGGCCTTCGCGACCTACCCGGAGCCATCCGCGGATCCGACCGGGCAGGTGTGCGGCTTCGCCGACGCGACCGGTGCCTACCTGCCGCTGGTCTGCACCATCAACGCCGCCCGCATCCTGGGATCGGTCGCCGACCTGCTCGGCGTGGACCACGACGAGTTCGCCGCGCTCGCGCTGTCCGCACCACCCGGCTCCGGAGGCCTGACCCTGCTGCCCTACCTGGACGGGGAGCGCACGCCGAACCGGCCGAACGCCACCGGCGTGCTGCGCGGGCTGACCTCCGCGACCAGCCGCGCGGATCTGGCCAGGGCCGCCGTCGAGGCGCTGCTGTGCTCGCTGGCCGACGCGGTGGACGCGCTGCCGATCACCCCGGAGCGCATCCTGCTGATCGGCGGCGGGGCCCGCAACCGCGCGGTGCAGGAACTCGCCCCCCAGGTGTGGGGCACGCCGGTGGCGATCCCGCAGCCGGCGGAATACGTCGCGCTGGGCGCCGCCCGGCAGGCCGCGTGGGCGCTGGCCGGCACACCGTCACCCCCGGCGTGGCCGGCGGCGGCCACCGAGCGGCTGACCGGCGAACCGGTGCCGCAGGTCCGCGAGCGGTACGGGGCGCTGCGGAACGAGACGGCGGACTGGTGACGCGCGGCGCCAGGTAGTGCCCGTGCGGGTGGCGTCGGTCGCCGCGGATCCGCCGACGGCCCCGTCCGATGATCATCGTCACCGCTAAGACCCGCAGGTCAGATGGTGGGTAGTTCTCCCCATCGACAGCACATGCCGGCTCTGACAGGGTCGAAGGTGCCCGCCCAGGCGGGTCGATGACGGGGGCGCGACGGGCCGTGGACGGGGGCGGCCCGGCGCCGACCCGCAGGATCGACAGGGGTGACGGAGCGTGGCGCATCCGTTCGAGCTCGGGGGTGACCCGGTCGCCATCCGGGCGTCTGCCAGCCGATGGGCCACCTTCGCCGGCAGCGCCTCAAGCGCCTCCAGCCGGATCGCCCGCCTGGACGTCAGCGAGTTCGTCGGTGGCGAGGGGGACCAGTATCGCAGCGCGCTGAACGCCGACATGCGGCCTCACCTGGACACCACCGCCCGGGCCTGGGGCACGGTGCACGGCGCCCTGCACAGCTACTCCTACACCCTGGAACGCCTGCAGCGCCGGATGGCGACGGTGGCCGCCACCGCCTCCCACCAGCAGGCCACGCTCCAGCAGGCGCAGGGCCGGCTGCACCGCTCCACGGTCAAGGACTTCCAGCACCTGACGACGGTGTCCGGCGGCACTCCGACCGGTGGCGGGACGCGGGACGGTTACCAGTCCCACACCGAGCGGTACGCCGGCGAGGTCTCCGACGCGCAGCGGGCACTGCAGGGCTCCATCGACGCCGCGAACAGGATCCACGCCGAGCACGACGAGGCGGTGCGCGCCTGCTGCCAGCTGATCGACGAGGCCAAGCACCTGCGGTTCGTCAAACCACCGGGCTGGTTCTCCCGCGGGCTGCACGGCGTGGGGCACTGGGTCAAGGCGCACTCCGGTCAACTGCTGCAGATCTCTGCGATCCTCAAGCAGATCTCCGGCATCACCGGGATGCTGGCGCTGCTGCCCATCCCCGGGTTCCAGGAGGTGATGGCCGGCATCTCGCTGGGCACCGGCGCGGCGGCGCTGATCATCGACGTGGCCGTCAAGCTCGCCACCGGTAAGGGCTCGTGGGCGCAGATCGGCATCGACGCGCTGAGCCTGATACCCGGCGCCAAGGCACTGCGTGAGGGCCAGACCATCTCCCGCGGGGTCAAGATCGCCCGCGCGGTGCAGACCTACGCCCCGAAGGTCGGCATCACCGGTCTGACGGCGTATCAGGCAACGCAGGGGGACGCGAGCTGGCGGGACGTGGTGCTGGCCGGCGCCGGCGTCTCGCAGAACAAGAAGTTCGGCATCGTGATGGGCTATGCGAACGCGGCGAATGCGACCTACGACTTCGCCAAGAACCCCAACCGCAAGTGGACGGACTACGGCGACCTGATCGTCGCCGTGGGCTCGGCCGAGACCGGCCGACGCGGCAACAGGCACGACATCCGGGAGCAGCGGGCCACGGCCACCCGGAACGAGCAGCAGAACGAGCCGCCACCCGAGCGGTGGCCGCAGCCGGACACCGAGGCCGCGCGCAACGCCACCGACCGGTACGTGCAGCGCGCGATGAACTCGATCAACCACCAGGTCGACCGGAACATGGGCTCGATCAACCGGGTGCTGGATCGCCAGGACCGTGCCGCCACGGTCGCCGCCAACCACGCCGAGCAGTTCGCGCGCCAGCAGGGCGACAGCTTCACCAACGCAGCGCACGCGACCGGTCGCCAGATGCAGCGCGTCTCGCACTCCACCGGCGCGATCTTCGACCATCAGGCCAATTCGGCGTTCAACCCGTTCTCGCGCATGGACGAGGCGGCCAAGAACATCCCCACGCCGAGCATGTCCTAGCCGGCCGCGGATCGCGCGCTCGCTCGGCGCGTTGGACGGTACCGTGGGTGCCGCCGCGCGGACCAGGTCGTCCAGTCCGGAGGCGGTCATCCCGGCCGTCGCGAGCGGAGCCGACGCGGGTCGGCACGGGCCGGGACCGGGACCGGGACCGGGACCGGGACCGCCGGAGCGCAGCTCCTCACCGCCGTGAACGAGGTCCTTCGAGTATCAGTGGTCGCGGGCGGCGCCGCCCGCCGGCGTGACCGCCCGGGTCTCCGGCGCGCGAAATCCGGCATCGGCGAACGCCGCGACGACGGCGTCGCGCACCGCGGTGGCGCGGTCGGCCGGCACCAGCGCGATCACCGAGCCGCCGAACCCGCCGCCGACCATCCGGGCACCCAACGCGCCCGCCCGCTCGGCCTGCTCCGACGCCAGGTCCAGCTCCGCGCAGGACACCTCGAAGTCGTCCCGCAGCGACGCATGCGAGGCCGACAGCTCCGGCCCGATCCGCCGCACCTCGCCGGCCCGCAGCAGCCGCACCACGCGGCGCACCCGCTCGTTCTCCGTCACCACATGCCGGACCCGGCGGCGCAGCACGTCGCTGTCCAACCGGGCCGCGGCGCCGTCCAGATCGGCCGGGGCCAGCTCCGTGAGCGTGCCGACACCCAGGGCCCGCCCGGCGGTCTCGCACTTGG
>JBIQML010000342.1:0-5581 GCA_044463405.1 Nakamurella lactea
ATACCGTCCACGGCCCGCCACCTCCCCCATCTTCTCTGACACTGGTGTTCGATTCACTGTCCAGTTTACTCACCGCGCAGTGTTCGTCAAGGTGTACGAGGAAATATTATGACGTGGTGTTATGGCTGAGCACGCGGTGAGGGCGGTCAGCGGATAACAAGACAGAAGTGCTCCGCCGGCGAGCCTAGAAGGGCGCTCTGATAGCCCATGTGTTCGATACGGCTGGGTTCGGGGCTGCGCGCCGGAACACCATCACCACAGAAACCCCGTCACCCCCGGGGACACCGTCACCTCCGGGACCCCGTCACCTCCGGGACCCCGTCCCCCCAGGGCCCCGTCACCACAAAACGCTGATCGCCCGCGGTCTTCGCGACGGCCGACATCGCCGCGAGTGTCCGGGTCGAGTAGTCGCTGGAGGCGGACCGGTCGTCCAGGAACGTCGCCACCCGGTATCGCACGGTCAGCGAACCGTCCTCCACCGCCTGCCTGATCTGCCGGCCGTAGGCGGCATCGAATTGGCTGCAGGGCAGGCAGATCGGCTTCTCGAGCTCGTCGATGACCACGCGGTGGCCCTTGCCCGGCGTCCGGAGCGTGACCATCCCCGTCGGGTCGACGATGGCGATACTGTGCTTGTCGGCCGTGTCCGGGTCACCAGCTGGCCGGTGACGGGCTGTGCGGTCGTCGACGCCAGCGGCGGGAACGGCCGCAATCCCGATCACGCCGCGGCGCTCGCATGCCAACAACCCCCAGTCGCCGACGAGTGCGAGTTGTCCACATCCGGTCCGGCAGCACCGCACCGGCGGGACGCGCGGCGCGGTGTGGCATTCTGCCTGTCGGGCAATGGAGCCGAACAAGGAGGATCAGCGACCGTGAGCATCACCAGGATGGGCGTGATCGGCGGCGGGCTGATGGGCTCGGGCATCGCCGAGGTGGCCGCCCGCGGCGGGCTGGACGTCATCGTTTCCGAGGCCACCGACGACCTCGCCGGAGCCGCTCGGGCCAGGATCGAGAAGTCCGTGCGCCGCGGGGTGGACAAGGGCAAGCTGTCCGCCGAGGATGCGGACGCCGCCCTCGGCCGGCTCCGGGTCGTGACCGGCATCGCCGAGCTGGCCGACCGGCAACTGGTGGTCGAGGCCGCCACCGAGAACGAGCAGATCAAGCTCGGGCTGTTCGCCGACCTGGACCGCACCGTCACCGACCGGGACGCGATCCTGGCGTCCAACACCTCGTCGATCCCGATCGCCCGTCTGGCCGCCGCCACCACCCGGCCGGAATCGGTGCTGGGCATGCACTTCTTCAACCCGGCCACGGTGCAGAAGCTGGTGGAGGTGATCCCCTCACAGCTGACCGCCGAGGACACCGTCGCCCGCGTGACCGACCTGGCCACCACCGTGCTGGGCAAGACCGTGGTGCGCGCCAAGGACAGGGCGGGCTTCGTGGTCAACGCGCTGCTGGTGCCCTACATGCTCTCGGCGATCCGGATGTTCGAGGCCGGGCACGCCACCGCCGAGGACATCGACAACGGCATGGTGCTGGGCTGCGCGCATCCCATGGGACCGCTCGCGCTCACCGACCTGGTCGGCCTGGACACCACGATGGCCGTCGCCGAGTCCCTGTACGCCGAATACGCCGAGCCGCTGTACGCGCCGCCACCGCTGCTGCGCCGGATGGTGGAGGCGGGGCTGCTGGGCCGCAAGTCCGGCCGGGGCTTCTACAGCTACGACTGATGCGCGCCGGCCGGCGCAGCCGACCGACCGGCCGTTCAGTCGACCGACCGGCAGTCCAGTCGACCGACCGCCGGCCAGTCGACCGCCCGCCGGCCCCCCGCCGGTGCCGCGGCCCCCGCCGCACGCCAGGTCAGTCCACCGACCGGCGGCGCCTGCGCCGCTGTGCATCCCGAGCCGTCCGGACCAGCCGCCGGGCCGCCGCCTTCCGGTGCTCCTCCTGCATCCGCGCCTTGCCCAGTTCGACCATCATCTGCGGGTTCATCGTCGCCTCCGTCGGAAGGGGCCGCGCCGGTCGTGCGGCCCACTTCTCACAGAGTCGGTCTAAGGGGTGCCCGCCGGCATCGGACGATGTGTGCGATTGCGGCGGTGACGGGACCTCAGGCCACCCCGGTTCCGGAGTGGCCGTCCCGTACGTCGCTGTTCCCGAGGGCTCCGTCACCGCCACGAACGCCACATCCACGAACTCCACGGGCCGCAGACCGGCGCAACAGCACCCCGGCGCTCACTCCGCGTACAGCGCGTCCAGCTCCGCCGCGTACTGGTTCTCCACCGCGCGCCGTCGCATCTTCAGCGACGGCGTCAGCTCGCCCTCCTCGACCGACAGGTCCCTGGGCAGGATGATGAACTTCTTGATCGTCTCCCAGCGCTCCAGCTTGCCGTTCAGCTCGTCGATGTAGCCCTGCATCATCTGCTGCACCGCCGGCGCCGTCGCCAGCTCCTCGATCGGGGTGCCCTCCATGCCGTTGGCCTTCGCCCAGTCGCCCATCGCATCGGGGTCCAGGGTGATCAGCGCCGAGCAGAACTTGCGCCCCTCGCCGTGCACCAGGATCTGCGAGGAGTACGGGCACACCGCCTTGAACACGGTCTCGATCTTCTGCGGGGCAACGTATTTGCCGCCCGAGGTCTTGATCAGGTCCTTCTTCCGGTCGGTGACCTTCAGGTAACCGTCGACCATCTCGCCGATGTCTCCGGTGTGCAGCCAGCCGTCCGCCGACAGCACCTCCTCGGTCGCCTCCGGGCTGTTGTGATAGCCCCGCATGATGCCCGGACCCCGCATCAGGATCTCGCCGTCCGCGGCGATCACCACCTCGGTGCCGGGCAGCGGCGGCCCCACCGTGCCGATCCGGTAGTCGAACGGCAGGTTCACGCAGCTGGCCGCGGTCGACTCGGTCAGCCCGTAGCCCTCCAGCACCGGCACCCCGGCCGCGTCGAACCACTCGGCGACCTGCTTGGACAGCGACGCCGACCCGGAGATGAAGAACCGTGCCCGGCCGCCCACCAGGTGCTGGATCTTGGCGAACACCAGCTTGTTGGCCAGCGCGTTCTGCGCGCGCAGCGTCGCCGGGACAGAAGCACCCGCCTGCCGCAGCCGGGACACCCGCACCCCGACGCCGAACGCCCATTCGAAGATCTTCGCCTTCAACCCACCGCCGCCCGTGGCCGTCAGCGTCACCCTGGCGCGCACCTTCTCGAAGATCCGCGGCGCGCCCACCATGAAGGTCGGCTTGACGCTGCCCAGGTTCGCCACGATCCGGTCCAGGTTGCCGTCCACGGCGCTGGTGAACCCTACCGTCAGCTGGATCACCAGCATCACCTTGCCGAACACGTGGGACAGCGGCAGCCACAGGTACTGCACGTCGTCCGGGCGCAGGATCTCCACCGCGTCCGCCGCCGCGCCCTCGTAGGTCCAGTTGTCCTGCACCAGCCGCACGCCCTTGGGCTTGCCGGTGGTACCCGAGGTGTAGATGAGCGTGGCCAGATGCTCCGGGTTCAACTCGGCGATCCGCTTGCTCACCGCCTCCGGCTGCTCGGCCAGCAGGGCCCGGCCCTTCTCGGCCAGCTGTTCCAACGACAGCACCCGCTCGCCGTCGGCGGTGCCGTCGAAGGTCACGATGGCCCGCAGGTCGGTCAGACCCGCGTCGGCGAGCTTGGCGATCTGGGTGTCGTCCTCGGCGAAGATCACCTGGGAGTCGGAGTCGTGCAGGATGTAGCCGACATCGTCCGTCTTGGTGGTCGGGTAGATGGTGGTGGTGGCCCCGCCGGCGCACATCACCGCAAGGTCGGCCAGCACCCACTCCAGCCTCGTCGAGGACGCGATGGCCACCCGGTCCTCGATGCCGATGCCCAGCGCCAGCAGGCCCGCCGCCAGGTCGGTGACCCGCTCGCCAGTCTGCGCCCAGGTCAGCGTGCGCCAGCCGCCCTCCGCGTCGGGGTCGGGGGTGAGGAACGCGGCGCGATCCGGGGTGGCCGCCACCCTGTCGGTGAACAGCCGGCCGAACGAGGCCGGTCGGTCGGCGAGGCTGGCGGTTGGCATGACGTCCTCCTTGACGACACCCGGTGTTCGCTGTCGATCCCGACGGGTACGGGACAACCCCGGCCGCGGACGACCGGGACATTGACGCCGAATCGGTGATGTGTCCAGCACTCTACGGAGCCCGCGCCGAGTCCGTCGACCATCCTGGGAACGCTCGGCCGGCCGGTAACGTTCCTCCGGTCGGTCGGCGACGGCCACCCACGGCGCGGAGAGGGGACCGGATGAGCTCACACGAGGGCGGCGGGACGAAGGCGATCCTGGCCGCGCTGGGAGCGAACCTGGGCATAGCGGTGACGAAGTTCATCGCGTTCCTGGTTTCCGGATCGTCCTCCATGCTCGCCGAGTCGGTGCACTCGGTGGCCGACTCCGGCAACCAGGTGCTGCTGCTGGTGGGCGGCAAGCGGGCACGGCGGGCCGCCGACGCCGAGCATCCCTTCGGCTACGGCCGGGAGCGCTACGTCTACGCCTTCATGGTCGCCATCGTGCTGTTCTCGGTCGGAGGGGTGTTCTCCATCTACGAGGGCGTGCACAAGATTCAGCACCCGGAGGCGATCTCGGCGGCCTGGCTGCCCATCGTGGTGCTGGTGATCGCCATCGGCCTTGAGTCCTTCTCGCTGCGCACCGCGCTGCACGAGTCCGCGCCGTTCCGCCAGGGCATCTCGGTGCTGACGTTCATCCGGCGCGCCAAGGCCCCGGAGCTTCCGGTGGTGCTGCTGGAGGACATCGCCGCGCTCGCCGGACTGGTGCTGGCGCTGATCGGCGTGCTGGCCACGGTGATCACCGGCGACGGGATCTACGACGGTGCCGGCACGGTGGCGATCGGGGTGCTGCTGGTGGCGGTCGCGCTGATCCTGGGTGTCGAGGTCAAGAGCCTGCTGGTGGGGGAAGGAGCGTCCGCGGCGGACACGGCGGCGATCCGTTCGGCGGTGACGGGAGCCCCCGGGGTCCAGCGCATCATCCACATGCGCACCCTCTACCTGGGGCCGGAGGAGCTGATGGTCGGTATCAAGGTCGGCGTGCCCGGGTCGGTGTCGGCAGCGGACGTGGCGGCGGCCATCGACGAGGTGGAGCGCCTGGTGCGGGAGGCGGTGCCGGCCGCCCGGGTGATCTACATCGAGCCGGACATCGACCGGGCCGGCGTGGCCGTCACCGGTGTCGACCAGCGCACTGCCGGCGGCCGGTGACGATCAGCGGTGCCGACCGGTCACCAACGTCGTTGTCGATCATGCGGCTGCGCGGTCCGCCGCCCGCGCGACTACCCTTGAGGTCATGCTTGTTGCCTTTTCCGTTGCACCGTCGGGGGGTTCGGACGCCGGCGACTCGGTGTCCGCCGCCGTCGCCGACGCCGTCGAGGTGGTCCGCCGGTCCGGCCTGCCCAATCGGACCGACGCCATGTTCACCACCATCGAGGGCGAGTGGGAGGAGTGCATGGCGGTGGTCAAGCGGGCCTGCGAGGCGGTCAGCCTGCACGGGTCCCGGATCTCGCTGGTGCTCAAGGCCGACATCCGCCCGGGCCACACCGGCGAGCTGAGCGGCAAGG
>JBIQML010000343.1:0-5571 GCA_044463405.1 Nakamurella lactea
ACCTCGCCACCGTTCGTGGCGCCCCCGGAGACGACAGGATCGCCGCCGGTCCTCTCATCGCCACCCGCAGCGTGCAGGACGACGACACCGTCGACGGCGACAACGGCGCCGACCACATCTCCGGCGGCGTCGGTTCCGACATGATCCGCGGCGGGGGTGGCGACGACGAGATCCACGGCAACGACGGTGACGACGATCTGCACGGCGGCACCGCCATCGACATGATCTACGGCGACCAGGGCAACGACGCGATGACCGGCGGGGACGCCTCGGACCGGCTCGAAGGAGGTCCTGGCGACGATGACATGGACGGCGGGAACGGCTTCGACGTGCTCAGCGGTGACGAGGGGAACGACGTGCTGCGGGGCGGCGCCGGGGCCGACCGGATGGGCGGTGACGACGATGCCGACACCCTCTATGGCGGGGACGACGGGGATGCCATGTGGGGCGGGCAGGGTGACGACACGCTGTTCGGCGAGGACGGCGACGACACGCTGTTCGCCGAGGAGGGTGCCGATCGGCTCTCCGGCGGCGCGGGCGACGACCTCCTGTACGGCGGCGCCGGGAACGACCATGTCCTCGGCGACGACGGGGACGACCGCCTGCTCGGCGGGGACGGCGACGACGTGCTCTGCGCCGGCTCGGCCGGCGAGGAGATCCTCGGCGAGGCGGGCGACGACTTGGCCTGCGCGCACGACGACACCGTCACGGCCGGTGTGGGCGGCACGACGACCATCGATGTGAGCGCCAACGACGAGCAGCTGCTCGACGAGGCCGACGAAGCCCTGCCGCTGCACTACTCGCTGGCAACACTGCCACCCGGGGTCTCTGCCACCATCGACGCAGCGACCGGCGAGGTCGACGTGACAGTGAGGGCCGGTTATGCGGGTGCCGCGATCGAATACCACGTCACCCGCGGCATCAGCGCTGGCGCGCCGACGACGATGGCCATGATCCACGTGCAGGCGCCGGACACCCCGACGACAACCACCGAGGTCACCACCGAGACCAGCAGCGATGCAAGCACGGAGCCCAGCACCGGGGTGAGCAGCGACCCACCGGCCACCTCCGCTCCGGACGCGACTGAGATCACTGAGATCCCTGAGACGTCCACGACCACCGTCGCCGGCGAGACCTCGATCACCACCGGTGGGCCGATTGGCGCCACCAGCGTCGCGAGTGAGACATCCAGCACCTCGGCTGCCGGCGGCGCCACCGCCGACACATCGAGCAGCGGCACGGACGTCGCCGATGCCAGCTCCGTGGATGACATGACGGGCGGATCCGAGGCCACCCCGCGGACCACGGTGATACTGGCCAGCACCGGGCCCGGGGTCGATCCCGGGGCGTTGCTGCCCGTCGGCCTGATCCTGCTGGCCGGAGGCGTCCTGCTGCTTCTCGGCGGCCACCGCGACGCGTCCCGGCATCGCGGAAACCACCGGTGACGGGTCGTCGGACGGATCACACGACTGCTCGGCGGACACCACCGGCTTCGGCTCGCTCAGTGCCGTCGGAAGACCTCGGCCAGTTCGTGACGGTCGTTGACCGACAGCTTCCGGTACGCGCTGGCCAGGTGGTACTCCACGGTGCGTCGTGAGATCACCAATTGCTGGGCCGCCTCGATATTCGTCAGCCCGGAGGCGACCGCACTCGCGACCTCGAATTCGCGTGGGGTGAGCGTGGCGAGACGGCGGTCGGACGTCGGTGCCGTCGTGACCCGCCGATGCCCGCAGGCGGCCAGCTCGGACCGCGCCAGCTCCGCCCACGGCGTCGCGCCGAGCGCATCGAAGACCTCCCAGGCCGCGCCGAGTTGGGTGGCGGCGTCACCCTTGCGCCGGACGCGGCGCAACCGCTGGCCCCACCGCAGTCTGGTGCGTGCACGCTCGAACACGTTGGGTGAGGACTCCCCCAGGCGAACGGCGACCTCGAACATCCCGTCGATGCCGTCGGGGTCGGCCAGCAGGCCCCGGCACCGGGCCGCCATGGCACGCTCGGTCGGGTGCCGCGTGAGGCACGCCGTGGCCTCGAATCGCGCCAACTCGTCCTCGGCGCCGTCGGCGCGCCCCAGTGCCCACATAGACTCGAACCAATCGACGAACCGGGAGGTGTGACCGCAAGCGACCAGCCCGATCTCGCGCTCGATCTGCGCTGCCTCGTCCAACACCTCGACAGCCAGTTCGAAGCGAGCACCCACCAGATGCTCCATACCCTCGACGCACGCTGTCAGGTGTCGCAGGAACGGCGGCCGATTGCCGGCGTGCCGCCATGCCGCCGCCCGCATCGCCCTGCTCCGCTCCTGGTCGCCCCGGATGGCACAGTGATAGGCCAGGCGCACGACCTGGACCGAATACGGCGCCGCGAAGTCGCTGTCGACCGACGCCTGGACCGCGGCGGTCAACTCGTGCTCCGCGCGGGTCCAGTCGCCGGCCCGCTCCGAGGCGAGCGCCCGCATCGACCACACGGCCGTCAATGCCGGGGTGCGCGCGCCCTCGGCCTCCAGCCTGGCAGACAGGCGCTCCGACACGCGGCTCATCCCGTCGATCTCGTCCAGCCATCCCAGGGCCAGTCCGATGATCCCGATCGGCAGTGAATGGTCGGACAGCTCACGGTCAGTCAGCTCATCCACCCAGTTCGAGCGCATCAGTTGCCCGGCGCCAGGCTCTCCGGCCATCACGCCGACCCAGTCGATGAAGAGCTGTTGCGGCAGCGACAGTCCTTCCCCCGGCACCGAACGAAGCACCGCCACGACACGCGTGGCCGCACGCACCTCGCCGTTCACCACGAACAACGCCAGCACGGTGGCCAGCAGGCGTACTCCTACCGACGCCGCCTCGTGATCACCGCCGCACAGTCGCTCGGCCAGGCCCACCAGCGCATCGACGTCGTACGGCAGGCCGAACTCCGTCCACATTCGAGCGACGAGTTCCTGATGGCGCCACTGCGCCCGCTCGACGTCGTCGCGGGCGTCGCCCACCAACTCGCCCAGCAGGACGAGAGCCGCGGGGCCCGACCCGACCCGCAGGTGGGCCCGTACGGCGTGAGCGCGGTAGTCGCGCATCGTGGCGGGATGTGTCGCGTGTGCGAGCGCGGTCGTCCACAGGGTGGCCGCCTCGGCCCAGCCACCGCGGTCTCCCGCCCAGCGCGCGGCCTCGCAGAGCGCCGCCTCGGCCCGCCGGCAGGGCGCGATCGCGCTGTGGTGCAGGTGAATCGCGGTGGCGACCGGATCGTCACGAGGCAACTCCGCCAGCACCGCATGGAAGGCACGCACCTGCGCGGCGTCCGCCGCGTGCTGCGCCGCCACCCGAAGCGTCGGGTGCCGGAAATGGCAGCCGTTCACGTCGACGTCGATCAGGCCGGCACGCTCCGCCTCCTCCAGATCACCCCAGGCCGAGCCCGCGGCGGGCAGCACAAAATCCAATTGACGACGGTCCAGATCGGACAGGCTGACCAACGCCAGAGCAGCCCGGGTGCGGGGCATCAGTCGGGCCAGCCGGTGCCGGTAGAGACGGTCGAGTTTGCCCCCCAACGGAAGTCGCGTCGGCAGTGGTTCACTACCAGTCCGCTGCGCCTCGGTGAGTTCGGACGGCATCTCGATCAGCGCCAAGGGCAGTCCTCCGGCATGCTGGACCAACCGCTCCGCAACCTCGGTCGCCAGCCCGTCGTGCACGCTGCGCAGCAGCTCACGGGCATCATCGTCTGCCAATCCGTCGACCTCGATCGTCTCGCCGAGCCCGGAGAAGGGTTCGTCGTCGACGGGTCGCACGCCCAGCATCAGGCATATCGCATCGGCATCCAGGCGGCGCGCCACGAAGACCAGCGCCCGCTGGCTCGAGCGGTCCAGCCAGTGAGCATCGTCGACAACGACCAGCACGGGATTGGTTTCGGCCTCGTGGCTGAGTAGCCAGAGAAGCGACACCGCCACGGCCATCGCGTCCTCGGCGTCGCCATCCTGGTAGACCAGCGCGCGTGCCAGCCGGCCACGGTGCGGCGGCGGCAGGCGCATGATGCGGTCGCGCAGCGGGGCCAGCAGCTGATGCAGGCCGGCGTAGGGAAGGTCGCGTTCGATGCGATGCCCGGCGGCGCTGAGCATCGTCATGCCCTCCGGACGCGACACGCAGGCCGCGCGCAGCAGCGCAGTCTTACCCGACCCCGGCTCACCGCGAAGCACCTGGATGCGCGACCGGCCGTCAGCCGCGCTCAGGATCGACAGTCGCAACCTATCCAGCAGCCGGGCACGTCCGACCAGCTCGTGATGGCCGAATCTCATGCCGTCCACCGACTCGCCGATCGCATCCCGTGGGGCCGACCGGCGTGCTCGACCGGTCGGCGCTTCAACGGACATTCGACAATATTAAGGGAAAAACCACCGAGCGTTGGGGCTAATGATCATGCTGATCACATCGGCCTATCGCCGTCGATCACCCCGGGACGCGTCGCGCGGACATTACGACCGTCGTGGCGGACGCTTCTCCCGGACCCGGACGTTGATCCGCACCGGCGAGCCGGTGAAGTCGAAGTCCTCGCGGAGCCGCCGCTCGATGAACCGGCGGTACCCGGCCTCCAGGAATCCGGTGGTGAACAGCACGAACGTGGGCGGCCGTATCGCCGCCTGGGTGGCGAACAGGATGCGGGGCTGCCGGCCGCCGCGGACCGGCGGCGGGGTCGCCGCCACCAGATCCTTCAGCCAGCCGTTGAGCCGACCGGTGGGAATGCGCTTGTCCCAGGAGGCCAACGCGTCACGCAGCGCGGGCGCCAGGCGGTGCACACCCCTGCCGGTGGTCGCCGAGATGTTGATCCGCTGCGCCCAGGGCACCCGGGCGAGGTCGCGGTCCAGTTCCCAGTCGCTCTCCGCACGGCGGTCGGCGTCCACCAGGTCAGCCTTGTTCATGGCGATCACCAGCGCCCGGCCGGACTCGATCACCATGCTGATCACGCGCTGGTCCTGCTCGGTCATCGGTTCGGACGTGTCGATCAACGCGATGGCGACCTCGGCGGCGTCCAGCGCGGAGCGGGTTCGCAGCGACGCGTAGAACTCGGTGCCGGAGGCAGTGTTCACCTTCCGGCGCAGACCCGCCGTGTCGACGAAGCGCCACACCTCACCGTCCAGATCGACCAGCGAGTCCACCGGGTCGACGGTGGTGCCGGCCTCGTGGTGCACCACCGAACGAGACTCACCGGTCAGCTTGTTCAGCAGGGACGATTTGCCGACGTTCGGCTTACCAAGCAGCGCAACCCTTCTCGGCCCGGCATGAACCCCGAACCTCTCGCGGGGGGCGTCCGGAACCGCGCCGACGATCGCGTCCAGCAGATCGCCGGACCCACGTCCGTGCAGTGCCGAGACCGGATAGGGTTCCCCCAGCCCCAGCGACCAAAGGGCGGCGGCGTCGGCGAGACCGCGTTCGTCGTCGACCTTGTTGGCCACCAGCAGCACCGGTACCTGCGAGCGGCGCAGCACCCGCGCCATCGCCTCATCGGTGACGGTGGCCCCGACGGCCGCATCCACCACCAGCACGACGACATCGGCCGTCTGCATCGCGCGATCTGCCTGCGCCGCAACCGATGCGGCCATTC
>JBIQML010000344.1:0-5565 GCA_044463405.1 Nakamurella lactea
TGGATGTTCACGCTCGCCACGGTGTGACCTCCCCCTTCTGGGGTTCGATGCTTGTATTGGACTGCACTACGCCCGCCCGATCGTCGGCCCGTCGTCGCGGGTGCCGAGCCGAGGATTCCGGCGAACAACTAGCACTCTAACCGTGAGAGTGCCAGGACTCAACAACCGGGTGCCACCGACGTGGGGACCTGCCCGTTGTGGACAACTCGACGGCCGCCGACGCGAAATCCCCTACCCTCCCCGACCAGCGTGCGATCGGCGGGAGAGGGGTGGGGCCATGGGGGTCAAGTTCAGCGTGGCGCCGCAGGCGCTGACCAGCGCCGGGGAGGTGCTCCGTGCGGCGCAGCAGCGGTCGGACGCGGCGGTCGTGGCGATGGCCCGGGCGGCGATGGCGGTGACGGGGCATCCGGCGAGCGCCGGCATCGGCCAGGCCTCCGCGGCGTTCGGTGATGCGATGGCCACCGCGCTGGCCGATCTCGGCCGCTCGGCACAGGGCCTGTCCGCGGCCGTGGACACCTCCGCGCGCATCTACGTCACCACCGATTCGGATATCGCCTACCGGTACGGCGCCCTGGCGAGCCTGTGAGTCGGTTGCTCGGGAGAGGGTACGGCCGATGAGCTACCCGATCGGCAGCTCCGACACCATGGCGGAGCGCGCGCTGCCGTACCCGGGTGACGACCCGGCGCAGCTCAACGAGTTGCATCTGCGGATCCGGGACGGCCGCCAGGCGCTGGCGCACGCCTTCGACGTGCTGTCCGATGCCATGAACGGGCTGGACGCCGCCTGGCAGGGCGACGAGGCCGATTTGGCGACCGGTGAGGCCCGGCGGCTGGTGTCCGTCTGCCGCCAGGCCGCGCTCCGCTCGGACGGCGCCGCGGAGGCGGTCAGCGACCACGAGGTGACGATCCGGCAGGTCCGGGCCCGGATCGACGCGCTGCGCGTCGACTGGGCGGACGGTCATCGCACGCTGGCGACGATCGCGGAGTCCCGGCTGACGCACCCGGCCACGTCCACGCTGTGCCTCGGCCTGGGCGGCGGCGATCTGCACGAATGCGGCGACGCCCGGCAGGCGCTGCGGAGCCTGTCGGAGCAGGCCCAGCACGCGATGGACACGGCCACGTCCGGCTGGCGGGTCCAGGTCCAGGTCGCGCAGCACTCCGCCGACACCTGCATCGTGGCGCTGCAGAGGGCCCGTGCCGGCACGGAGCTGGAGGCGCCGGGCCTGTCCGGCACGTCCATCGGACTGGCGGCCACGCTCGGGGTCGACGGCCTGACCTTCGACGACCGGGTCCGCGCCCGGTTCGGCCGGGCCAACTGGAACGCGCTGTCGGCATCGCAGCGGGCGTACTACCTGGCGCTGGCCCGGGCCGAGATCGGGCCGGAGCCCGTCCCCACCGGCGCACCACTGGCTTCCAGGTGGCGGACCCTCGACCCGCTGTGTCGCCTGGCGTTGCTGCACGACGACCCGGCACGGTGGGGCAACACCGACGGGGTGCCCGCCACGGACCGCGATCGGGCGAACCGGTTGGCGCTGTCGGACGACGTGGACAGCATCCTAGCCCGGACCGCGGGAGTCGAGCCTCCGCTGGCGTTGACCGTGGACCCGGCCGCGCACCGGGCGGCGGTGACGGCCGCTCTGACCGCCGCCGGCTACACCGGCGCGGCGCTGGACGCCGCCCGCGGCACCCTGGCCGTGAACTACCAGCTCGGCCGGGCGGCCCGCCACGACCTGCACGGCGCACCCGTGCGATTGCTGATCTACCAGCCGGACGCGTTCGGCGGCCGGGGCCGGACCGCGATCGCGCTGGGGGACGTCGCGACCGCGGACAACGTCGCGATGCTGGTGCCCGGCATGACGTCCAACGTCCCGGACTACCTGGACAACCAGGTCGGCAATGCCCTGAACATCGTCGACTCGGTCGACGACAACCGCCTGTCGTCCACGGCCGCCGTCGCCTACATCGGCTACGACGCACCGGATATCGACTTGAGCGTCACGAACCAGTCGTACTCCGACGCCGGCGCCATCCTGGTGGCCGCCGACGTCGCCGGGCTGCGGCTGATGCGGACCAACGGCCCCGCGCACCTGACCGTGATCGGGCACTCCTACGGCTCGACGACGACCTCCACCGCCTTCGCGGTCGACGGAGCGGGGGCCAGCCCCGGCGTCACGGATCTGGTGCTGATCGGTTCACCCGGCGCCGGCCGGGCGACGACGGCCGTCGACGAGGGACTGCCGGACGGACACGTGTGGGTCGGCTCGGCCTCCTCCGATCCGGTCACCACCATCGTTCAGCAGCTGGAGGACCCCGACCGGCCACCGACCGTCGACTGCGAGGCGGGTGGCGCGGGCGGTGCCGCGGTGGGCGCGAAGGATCCCGGCCTGGGCGTCGCCGCCGGCGCCGTGCTGGGCTGTGCCGGGGGCGTCGCGCTGGGCGAGACCGCCACCAAGGCCATCCATCCGGACCTCGGCCGGGATCCGGCGGGGCAGGCGTTCGGCGGCATCCGGTTCGCCGCCGAGACCCCCTCGAACCTCGCCGTGGACGTCGCCAACCACTCGCTGTACTACGACAGCAGGACCGAGTCGCTGTCCAACATCGTGAACATCGTCACCGGCCACTACGACGCCGTCACCACCGTCCCGGCACGACCGGAGGCCGGGGCGCACTACGACGGCGCAGACCCGGCGGCCGACCACGTGCCCCACTACCGACCGCCCGGCGGCTGAGCGGGCCGAGGCCCGATCGCCGTCGGGCCGGCGATCCGGCCCGGATCCGTGCACAGGCGTCTCACGCCACCAGCACGGTGCTCACCGGCAACCCGGGGTCGGCGGTCAGCAGCGGGCCGGACGGCGCGGCGCCCGCGGCCGCCACCTGCGCCCCGACCGCGGCGATCATCGCGCCGTTGTCCGTGCACAGGCCGATCCGTGGCACCCGCAGGTCGATGCCGGCTGCCGCACACCGCTCCGCCGCCAGCGATCGCAGCCGGCCGTTCGCGGCCACGCCCCCGGCGACCACGACGGTGCCGATGCCCAGGTCGGTGGCGGCGCGGACCGTCTTGGCGGTCAGCACGTCGCAGACGGCCTCCTGGAAGGAGGCGCACACGTCGGCGACGTTCACCTCCCGCCGGGCCCGCCGCTCGGACTCCACGTACCGGGCGACCGCGGTCTTCAGCCCGGAGAAGGAGAAGTCATATCGATGGCGCTGCAGGTCCTTCGGCCCGGTCAGGCCCCGCGGGAACGGGACGGCCGCCGGGTCACCGTCGGCGGCCAGCGCATCGATGACGGGACCCCCGGGATACCCCAGATCCAGCAGCCGGGCCACCTTGTCGTAGGCCTCGCCGGCGGCGTCGTCCACGGTGGTGCCGACCTCGATGATGCCGCCGGCCAGGTCGTCGATCCGCAACAGCTGCGTGTGCCCGCCCGACACCAGCAGCGCCAGCGTGGGTTTCGGCAGCGGGCCGTGCTCGAGGGTGTCGGCGGCCACGTGTCCGGCCAGGTGGTTGACCCCGAAAAGCGGCACGCCCCAGGCGGTCGCGTAGGCCTTGGCGGCGGCGACACCGACCAGCAGGGAACCGGCCAGTCCCGGACCTGCCGTCACCGCCACCGCGTCCACCTGGCCATGGTCGATGCCGGCCGCGTCGAACGCCCTGTGCAGCGTCGGGACCAGCGCCTGCAGGTGCGCGCGGGAGGCGATCTCGGGCACCACGCCGCCGAACCTGGCGTGCTCGTCGGCGCTGGAGGCCAGCGCGTGGCCCAGCAGTTCCGGCGCGCCGTCGGTGAGCCGGACCAGTCCGACACCCGTTTCGTCGCAGGACGACTCGATGCCCATCAGCACCGCGCCCGGGCCGAGCTCGGTCATTGTGCACCTCCCGGTCGCAGCATCGTGTAGGCGTCGGCCCCGCTGGGCTGGTAGTAGTGCCGGCGCATCCCGATCCGTGCGAAGCCCTCCGATTCGTACAGCGCGATGGCTGGCCCGTTGTCGCAACGCACCTCCAGCAGCACCGGCAGTCCTCCGGCGACGGCCAGCAGGTCGCGCAGCAGCGCCCGGCCGATGCCGCGTCCCTGTGCCTGCGGCGCGACACCGATGGTCTGCACGCTCGCGTCGTCGGGTCCGACGGCCAGCCCCGCGTAGCCCGAGAGCGAGGACGGCCCAGGCTCACTCCGGCTTCCCGAGCGGTACCCGAATGCTCGCTCAGCGCTCCGTTCACCGGGCCTGTCGCTCCGCGACGACGGCCCAGGCTCACTCCGGCTTCCCGAGCGGTACACCACGTAGTGGTGGCCCGCCGCCAGCTCCGACCAGAACATGGCGGGCGTCCACGGCGAGTCGGTGGGGAACAGCACCTGCTCCAGCGCGGCCACCTGCTCGATGTCCCACCAGCGCATCGGCTCGACCACCCCGGCATCGGGTTTGCCGGTGATCACCGTCACCGCCGTCCCTCCGATCGCCCGCGGGGCTCGCCCGCCGGCAGCACCGGCTTCGGCCCGGCCGGTTCGGTGGCGTCCGGGCGGCGCAGGTACAGCGGGCTCAGCGGACCCGGCACGGCGCCGGTCAGCAGCGGCCGCAGGGCGCTCTCCACCAGCGCACCGGACAGCGGCTCGACCGGCTCACGGACCGGCAGGCCGAGCGCGTCCGCCACCAGGGTCGCCCCGGCACCGGTGACGAAGGTCGGCGACAACCCCGCCCCGGACAGCAGGTCCGCGATCCCGGCCGGGGCGATCACCTCCGGGCCGTGCCGCCGGGTGCCCGGCCCCCGGTACGCCGACAGGTAGACCTCCCGGCGCCGCGCGTCGGTGACCACCAGGAACTGCCTGCCGTCCTGGTCGGCGGGACGCCTGCGCGCCATCGCGTCGTGGCTGGCCACCCCGTGCACGGGGATGTCCCTGGCATCCCCCAGCGCGGCGGCGGTGACCATGCCCACCCGCAGCCCGGTGAACGGGCCCGGCCCGATGCCGACCACCACCGCCTCCAGCTCGTCGATGCCGCTGCCGGCCTCCGCCAGCGCGGCGCCCACCAGCGGCATCAGGTGCTCGGCGTGACCGAACGCGTCGGTGACGGTGCGCTCGGCCAGCACCCGGTACGGGCGGCTGGTCGCGTCCGCATCCCCGGACAGCCGGGACTGCGCCTCGGCCAGCAACTCGTGCGGGCGCTTCAGCCGCACCACGCCCGCGGTGACGGTGGGCGTGGAGGTATCCAGGGCGAGCACGAGCACGGTGATTCATGCTACGGCCCGCTGCCGCCCGGACCGGATCGACCGCCGCGGCGAACCGGCGCCTCGGCCCGCCGGCCGCCGAACGCTAGTGTCCTTGTCGAGAGTGCGCGACCGGCACGCCGCTGCGCGCCGGTCGCCGCTGCGGTGGTGCCAACGAGCGGCGAGGAGTGCGGTGGCCGGGCAGGTGACGCTCGCACAGGTGGCGCGGGCCGCCGGGGTGTCGCTGGCCACCGCGTCCCGGGCGCTGAACGGCTCGCCGGGGCGCACCGTCCGGCCGGAGCTGGCCGCCAGGGTGCTGGCGGAGGCCGCGGCGCTGGGCTACTCGGTGAACGCCAACGCGCAGGCCATGGCGC
>JBIQML010000345.1:0-5559 GCA_044463405.1 Nakamurella lactea
GCAGCGCCGCGACGTTGAACAGGTGCAGCACCTCGGCCAGCCCCCCGACATGGCCGCCGGTCATGGCCAACGCGGTGCAGTCCGCCACCAGCCCGGCGACCTCCGCGCGGTGCGCCGCCACCGGCTCCCGCTCGTGCGGCGGGAAGTCGGCGTAGAACTCCGCGTCCAGCGCCTCCACGGAGCGCAGGTGAGCCGCGTCCAGGTCCCGGATCGCCTGCACCGCTTGCTCTTCCGCGGCATCCCGCAGCACCTCCGACCCGTCGTGCCGCCGGATGTCGCGCACGGCCTGCACGGCCAGGTCCACCCGCAGCAGGTACAGCTCGGCCATCTCGGCCAGGATCTCCCGGCGGCGGCGCACCGCCGCGGCGTACTCGCCGTCGGCGGCCAGCACCTCGACGAACCGCCGGTACAGCGAGAGGTTCACCGTGCGGCCGGGCAGCAGCGCGTCCAGCTCGCCGTCGTCCCCCTCGCGCTCCTGCCAGCCGGCGGTGACGGTGGCGAATGGGCCGTCCAGTTCCAGGGCGCGCGCCACGGCGTTCACCCGGGGCCGCCGCTGCGGCCCGAGCAGGGTGATCCTCACGAGGCGTGTACCCGAGCGGTGCGACCGACGTCGTCCAGCATGTCGTGCAGCACGTCGTAGTCCGGGTGCCGCATCCGCACGTACGCGTTGGCCATGTACCCGGCCGCCACCGGCTGGGTCGGCGTGCCCGGCTCCGGCAGGTGCGCGTCGATGACCCACTCGTTGTACCGGGCGGCGAGCTCGTCGACCCCGCTGTAGCCGGTGATGGTGCCGTCGGTGTCGGGGCGAAGCGCGACGATGCCGGCGGCGAACCTGCGGGACGGCGAGGCGGTGACGCGGCCGTTGACGATTGCCTCCGCCCACTGCCGGTACAGGTCGATGTCGTTGCCGGCGGAGTACAGATCCCACGCGCCGACGCCGGGTGGCCGGCAGCCGATCTCGGAGAACCGCAGGCCCTTCGGCCCGAAGAACCATTCCATGTGGGTGGCGGACGTTCCGATGCCCAGCGCCTGGATCACCCGGCCGCCGAGTTCGCGCAGCTGCCCGTAATCGTCCACGGTGTCCACCCGGTTGGTGGCGATGAACTCCGGTGAGATCCACCGGGTGCGCATCGCCTCCAGCACGTTCGGGAAGTAGTGCGAGACGAAGTCGATCGCCGCCCCACCGTCCACGGCCAGGGTGTCGTAGAAGCCCTCGTGGCCCTCCACGAACTCCTCCACCGCCACCGAATCGGCGTCGCCGAACGCTGCCAGCGCCGCGGCCAGATCGTGGTCGGAGTCGACCCTGCTGGTGCCCGACGCGCCCGCTCCGCTGCGGGGCTTGAGGATCAGCGGGTACCCGACCGACGCGGCGAACTGCCGTGCCTCGTCCATCGAGGACACCGCCGTCGACGCCGCGGTCGGCACGCCGACCTCCCGCAGCACCTGCTTCATGGACGGCTTGTCCCGGCACAGCCACGCGGTGCGCACGCTGGTGCCGGGGATGGTGCACGTCTCGCGGACCTGGGCCGCGGCCATGGTGTGCGCCTCGATGGTCGCCTCCAGGCGGTCCACCCACAGGCGCTCCTGGATCCACCGTGTGGCGGCCGTCATGGCGGGTACGTCGGTGACGGAGCCCACCTGGTGGTAGTGCGCCATCCAGCCCTTGAGCTCGTCGTCCAGGTGATCCAGGGGCCGCTCGCCGACCCCGATCACCGTCGCACCGGTCTCCGCCAGCGCCCGCACGAACTGCCGCTGGTTGGCGGGGAACGCCGGTTCGACGAACACGATGTTCATTCCGGCCATCCTAGGGCCTCATTCCGGGTCCGGCCCCGCCCCGATCTCGCGTCGCGGGTGCCAGGGCGCGTCGTGACTCCCACGACTCGAGGGATGACGGGCTCGGCGGGCGGCGGGGCGGGCATGCCGGTACGTTGCTGAAGGTATGACGGCGTGCGCGTTCGTGGCGCCATACCTGCTGCCGACCACGGCGAGGTTCGTGGCGGCCGCCGCGCACCTCCCGGGCGTCGATCTGGCCCTCGTCACCGCCGAACCCGCCGGACGGCTGCCCGCCCCGTTGCCCTCCGTGCTGGCCGGTCACTGGCGCGTCGACTCCCCGTTGGACCCCGCCGAGATCGCGGCGGCGGTGCGCGGGCTGTCCCGCCGGCTCGGGCCGGTGCGGCGGCTGTTCGGTTCGCTGGAGGAGTTGCAGGTCCCGCTGGCCCAGGTCCGTGAGGCGCTGGGCATCTGCGGAATGGATGTCGCGACCGCGCGGAACTTTCGGGACAAGGTGCGGATGAAGCAGGTGCTGCAGTCCGCCGGGGTGCCGTGCGCCCGGCACGCGCTGGCCACCTCGGCATCGGAGGCGGCGGGGTTCGTCGCCGCGGTCGGGCTGCCGGTGGTCGTCAAGCCCCCGTCGGGTGCCGGCGCCCGTTCGACCTTCCGAATCGACGACCAGGCCGCGCTGCGCACCTGGTTGCAGGCCGCCCCGCCGACCCCGGAGCAGCCGGCCATGATCGAGCAGTTCCTGGCCGGCACCGAGGGCTCCTTCGACGCGGTGGCGATCGACGGCGAGATCGTCTGGCACTCCATCTCGGACTACCGCCCGACGCCGCTGGACGTGCTGCGCAACCCGTGGATCCAGTGGACCGTGCTGCTGCCCCGGGATATCGACACCCCGGACTACCGGCGGGTGGCCGAGGTCGGCGCCGCCGGTCTCACGGCCCTGGGGCTGCGCACCGGGCTGGCGCACCTGGAGTGGTTCCGGCTGGCCGACGGCACCGTGGCCGTCTCCGAGGCCGGCGTCCGCCCGCCGGGCGCGCAGATCACCACCATGCTGGGGCTCGCGCACGACGCCGACTTCTACCGGGCCTGGGCCGCCCTGATGGCGCTGGACTCGTTCACCCCGCCGGCGCGCGCCTGGTCGGTGGGCACCGCCTACCTGCGCGGCATCGGCACCGGCGTCGTCACCGGCGTGCACGGGCTGGATCGGCTGCAGGCGGAGCTCGGGCACCTGGTGGTGGACCGGTCCCTGCCGCGGGTCGGTGCCGCCACCTCCGGCGCCTACGAGGGCGACGGATACGTGATCGTGCGGGACCGGGACACCGTCGTCGTCTCGGATGCCCTGCAGCGCTTGGTATCCGGGATTACTGTCGACGTAGAACCACTGCGATCGGAGTTGCTCTCGTGACCACCGTGCTGATGCTCTCCCCCGGGTACCCGGCCGAGATGGCCCTGTTCACCAGGGGTCTGGCCGCGGTGGGGGCCCGGGTGATCGGGCTCGGCGACCAGGCGACCGACGACCTCCCGGCCACCGCCCGCGACGCGCTCACCCACTACCAGCGGGTCGGTTCGCTGGCGGACACCAGCGCCGTGCTCGGCGCCGTCGCGGAGCTGGTGCGGGTGGCCGGCATCGACCAGGTGGAGTGCCTGTGGGAGCCGTACATGCTGCTGGCCGCCGAGATCCGCGAGCGCTTCGAGCTTCCCGGCATGACGGTCGCCCAGACCAGGCCGTTCCGGGACAAGGAGGTGATGAAGCAGCGCCTGGACGCCGCCGGTATCCGCACGCCGCACCACGCGTCGACGCGGACGGTGGCCGGGGCGTGGGAGGCGGCCGAGCGCATCGGATTCCCGCTGATCGTCAAGCCGATCGCCGGAGCGGGGTCCGCGGACACCTACCGGGTCGACGACGCCGCCCAGCTGGATGCGGCGCTGCAGGCGGTGCGGCACATCCCGGAGATCAGCGTCGAGGAGTTCGTGGAGGCGGAGGAGTTCACCTACGACACCATCTGCGCGGGTGGCCGGATCCTGTTCGACAACATCTGCCTGTACCGGCCGCGGCCGCTTCAGGCCAGGCAGCACGAGTGGATCTCACCGGTGACGATGGCCCTGCGCAACCTGGACGTCGACTACCTGGCCGGCGGCCGTGCGATGGGTGCCGCGGTGCTGTCCGCGCTCGGGTTCACGGACGGCTTCACGCACATGGAGTGGTACCGCAAGGCCGACGGCGAGGTGGTGTTCGGGGAGATCGGCGCCCGCCCGCCGGGGGCGCGCACCACCGACCTGATGAACTACGTGGTGGACGCCGACCTGTTCACCGGCTGGGCGGATGCCGTGGTGCACGGCCACATCTCGCAGCCGCTGGAGCGACAGTTCAACGCGGCGAGCATCTTCAAACGGGCGAAGGGGATCGGTCGGATCACGGCGGTGACGGGACTCGACGGGCTGCTGCAGCGCTACGGCGAGCACGTCGTGACCGTGGACCTGTTGCCGGTCGGCGCGCACCGGCGGGACTGGCGGGCGACGCTGGTCTCCGACGGCATGGTGGTGGTGCGGCATCCCGAACTGTCGACGGCGCTGGAGATCGCCGACGCGTTCGCCAGCGACCTGGAGTTGCGCGCGCAGTAGCGGCGCGGGTCGAGGCGCCGCGAATTCGTCTGACGACCAACCACCCGTTACCGCAGCGACGAAGGACCGTACGACGACCCCACAGCCCAACCGATTCTCCGAATCATCGAGATGGTGACGTGGTTCGAGCTCTCCCCGACCCTCACCCGCTTGTGACAGCAAAATCCCCATCCGGATGACCACGCGTCCACCTACCAGCCCGGTAGACCTTTCGGCCAGAGATAGCCCTCGATATCGCCCGAGCAGGGCCAATGCGGTATCGCCGACGAGGAGATCGGCTGCCTCCGGATTGTCGACGAGCATCGCCCGTGCGGCGGCCCCAGGTGGGAGCGGGGCGAGCGTGTGCTGGCTACCCGAACACCGTCGTGCATGCCGACCCGCTGGTGAAGCCGAACCGGCTGCCGGCGCGATTGAGCAGTGGCACGAGCAGTGCATGGGCGTGCACGGCGCGCACGAACCCGGCCGCATCCCGGTCGTAGGCAGTGGCAATCTGTTGTTCGGCATTCTTGCCAACCTGTATGGCGAGATTCTCCAGCGCGTGCCACTGCGTTGCGTCCGCGGACGGCGGCTTCAGCGCCGTGAACGCGCGAAGTACCTCCGGCAGACCGCCGTAGCGGGCGTAGTAGTCGCCGACCTCGGGCAGCTGGTCTGGGTTCGGGTGCTCGGGGTCGAACCCGCTGACCGGGAACGGATGGCCGGCGTGGTGCGCGACGGCATGGGCGCAGACTGTCTCGACATCGGCGACGAAGCGCTGGTGTGCATCCGGCTGGTGGCTACAGGCCGCAACGAGGGCGATGGCGGACACTAGGCCGGCGACGCGACCGTACCGACCGGTCATTCTGCTCGACCTGCGGTTGATGACCAGGCGGTGGCGATGCCGGCGGCGGAATGGAACTCGATGTCGGGGAAAGCGGCCCGCACCCCCGAGCCGTCCGCGGTCATGTCGGTCGTGTCCATTACCAGTGCGCTCCGTGCCGCCCGCGCGCCCGCCGGGGCGATCGGACCCAGCAAGATGCTCGCCGCCCGCAGCCCGCCGCGCGGAACGTGCCGGATCCGCCTGGCGCCGGCGCACTCGGCGAGCTGCACCATGGTCAGGTCGTCCGGGCCCGGCACGTCGAGCTGTCTTCCCCGCAGGGTCGAGTCGACGACCGCGCGGAC
>JBIQML010000346.1:0-5551 GCA_044463405.1 Nakamurella lactea
GGCCCCGCGTGCTGATCGCCGACGAGCCGACTCAGGGCGTCGACCGAGCCGGCCGTGCCGCAATCCACGACATGATCCGGCAGTTCGCGAAGGCGGGTGGCGCGGTTTTGCTGGTCAGCTCGGAATTCGAAGAACTGCAGACCCTCGCCACCAACCTCGTGATCATGCTCGACGGGCGGATCGTCGCGCACCGGCCGCCGGAAACCAGCTATCGGGAATTGGTGGGTTTGGCGACCGGCGCGGTGACAGGTCTCTCGCTCACTGGTTCACCGACCGCGGGCACCGGGGACGCCGACAGGTTCCCATCAGGTGACGTTGCTCCGCAGCTAGGAGAAATGCGATGACGCAACTGCATCCGGACCCGGGCAGCGATACTGTGACCGCCCCGGCGCCGCACGCCCGGCGCGCCGCCGTACACGACTGGTCCCGGTTCGCGTTCCCCGCCGCGCTTGTCGCTATGATCATGTTCGGGCTGATTGCCTACCCGACCTTCCGCAGCCTCGACGGCCTGCTGAACGTGCTCAGCTTCTCGGCGATCCTACTGATCATCTCGTTGGGGCAGACCCTGGTGGTCCTGGGCCGCGGGGCAGACCTGTCGGTCGGTTCGATGGCCGGACTGTCGGGAGCGGTATTTGCCACCTTGCTGGTCGGTGGCTGGCCGGCATGGCTGGCAGCGATCGGCGCGTTGGTCCTGGGAGTGCTCATCGGCGCGATTGGGCACGGCATCCTGATCACCAAGGTGCGGATCTCCTTTCTGATCGTCACCCTCGGCACCTTCACGCTGCTGCGCAGCCAGGTGCAGGTCGTCCTGGGTGGCCAGAGCATCACAGTCGACGTGCCGGGCCTGAGCAACCTGGCCAACGGTCGCTGGCTGGGCATTCCGGCCCTGGTATTCATAGCCGCAGCCCTGTACGTGCTCACGGTTCTCCTGCTGCGATGCACCACCTACGGCCGGTCGTTGTACGCCGTCGGGTCGAATCCCACGGCGGCCCGACTCGCCGGGTTGCCTGTCGATCGAGTGATCATCATCTCGTTCGCGATCTGCGCACTGCTGGCGAGTTTCGGTGGCCTGCTGCTGGTCGGCCAGCTGGGCTCGGCCCAGCCGACCGGGGGCTCCGGACTCGAACTGTCGTCGCTGGCGGCAGTCTTGCTCGGCGGTACGCGGTTCTCCGGCGGCAGCGGAAACGCCACCCGCACCCTGTTCGGTGTGCTGTTCCTGGGAATCTTGAACAACATCCTATTCATTGCGGGAGTCAGCTCGTTCTGGCAGGGCACCGCGTCCGGTGCGGTGTTGATCGCCGCCGTCGCTATCGACAGGAGTCGATCGGAATGACACCAGACACCAGCGGTCCGTGGCGGGTGGGGATAGACGTCGGCGGCACGAACACCGATGCCGCCCTGATGGATGGGCCACGAATCCTGGCAACCGGCAAGGTGCCCACCACCGGAGATGTGATCGGTGGCATCGTAGGGGCGATCGTCCGGGCGGGAGAGGGGCGGGACCTGTCCCGGGTGGACCGGGTGATCATCGGTACGACGCATTTCATCAACGCGGTGACGCAATCCCGCGGGTTGCGACGGGTGGCCGCCATACGTCTGTGCACGACTCCCGCACCGCTGCCTCCGTTCGTCGACTGGCCGGAGATGCTCGCGGTGGCCACCGACGGTGGTGTTTTCGCCTGCTCGGGCGGCTACCAGTTCGACGGCACCGCCATGAACGAGCTGGACGAGGACGCCGTCGCCGCCGTGGCGGGCCACCTTGCGGCCAGTGGCGTTTCCGGGGTCGCCGTCACCGGAGTGTTCTCGCCGCTGTCGAACGCCCAGGAATCGCGTGCCGCTGAGATCCTGCGACAACACATCCCATCGCTGAGCATCACCGGCTCTGCGGAGATCGGACGGATCGGACTACTGGAGCGGGAGAACGCCACGATCCTGAACGAGAGCCTGCGCCCGTTGGCCGCCGATGTGATCGACAGCCTGCAGACCGGGTTGGCGGAAATCGGCATCCGGTCGGGCATCTACCTGACGCAGAACGACGGTACCGTGATGCCGCTGGAGCGGGCACGAGACTTCCCGATCCTGACCATCGCTTCGGGCCCTACGAACTCGATGCGCGGAGCCGCCTACTTGTCGGAGATCGACGACGCCGTCGTCGTCGATGTGGGAGGCACTACGACCGATGTCGGGCTGCTGCGGCACGGGTTTCCCCGCGATTCCGCGGTGGCCAAGGACCTCGGCGGCGTTCGCAGCAACTTCCGCATGCCGGAAGTGGCCTCGCTCGGGATCGGCGGCGGCAGCGTGGTGCATCGCGGTGAGGCACGCCTGGTGGGTCCCGACAGCGTCGGTTACCGGCTCGCCAGCGACGCGCTGGTCTTCGGCGGTTCGGTGACCACCTTCACCGACATCGCCGTCGCGGCCGGTCTCGTGGACATCGGCGACGCCGCACGAGTCCGTCACCTGCCGCCGGACCTCATCGAGGATGCGCTGGCCGAGGTGAACGGCAGGATCCACGACGCGATCGAAGAGGCGAAGCTGTCGTCGGCAGACCTTCCGGTGATCGTGGTCGGTGGTGGTGCGCCGCTCATCGCACCAGGAGACCCGGACAGCATCGTCAGACCGCCAGGTGGGCAATCGGCGAACGCGGTCGGCGCCGCTCTCGGCTCGGTGGGCGGCGAGATCGATCGGATCTGCAGCCTTGCCCAGCAGTCTCGCTCACAGGCGCTGGCAGACGCTCGCGCTGACGCGATCGACGAAGCCGTCCGGGCAGGAGCAGATCCGGAATCGGTCACCGTCGTCGACGAGGAGGACGTCCCGCTCAGCCACCTTCCGGGCGGATCAGCCCTTCGCGTTCGGGTGAAGGCCGTCGGCGTGCTGGCGGAGTCGAGAACGGTCGGAATCGACAACGAGGAGAGCGTGACGTGCGGCTGATCGACGAGGAGGCGCTCGAGCGAATCGCGATCGGCTCAACCATTCTCGGCGCCGGCGGTGGCGGCGACCCCTACGTCGGGAAGCTGCTGGCTCGGGCCGAAATCCGCAAGCACGGGCCCGTGCCGATGGTGACGCTAGACGAGCTGGACGACGACGCCAGGGTGTGCTTCGTCGCAGGTATGGGCGCCCCAGGGGTGCTGGTGGAAAAGCTGCCCCGAGCCTCCGAGGCCGTTCGCGCGGTACATCTACTGGAGGAGGTGACCGGAACGACGATCACGCATATCGCGCCCGCCGAAGCCGGCGGGCTCAACGCGGTGGTGCCCTTCTCGACGGCATCGCTCGGCCTACCGGTGGTGGACGCGGACGGGATGGGGCGGGCGTTCCCGTCCCTGGAACTGGTCACACCCACGCTGTACGGCGGAACGTGCACTCCGCTGGCCATGGTCGATGAGCATGGCAACGAAATGGTCCTGCGAACGCCGACGAACCGGTGGGCGGAGAGCCTCGGGCGGGCTCTCACCGTTGCGTCCGGATGCGTGACGATGATGGCGTTGTACTCCATGACGGGCGCGCAGGCAAAGCAATGGCTGGTGGCCGACGTGCTGACGCTGGCAGAAGACCTGGGCCGGCTGTTGCAGCAGTCTCGCGCCGAGCACCGGAGCACCGTGGACGCGATCGTCGAGCATCGGAGCGGCGTACTGCTCTTCGAGGGCAGGGTGACCGATGTCCGTCGCGCCACCGAGCGCGGCTGGACGATCGGTGAGGCCAGCATCAGCGGAACGGGCGACAGCCAGGGCTCGACGATGGAGTTGCGGTTCCAGAACGAACATCTGGTCGCGATCCGGGACGGAGAGGTGATCGCCACCGTTCCGGACCTGATCATGGCGTTGGAACACGAGACCGGCGAACCTGTTCCGGCCGAAGAGATCCGCTACGGGTACCGCGTGTCGGTGGTCGGGCTTCCCTGCGACGGCCGCTGGCGCACCGAGGAGGGGCTGGCCAAGGCGGGCCCGCGCGCCTTCGGGTACGACATGGACTACCGACCGGTGGAGTCCGTCGGAACCATCCGACCCGTCGCTGCCCCGGGAGTCCACTGATGGAGACCGTTCTCACCGCAGCCCGGGTATTCGATGGCACCGGCACCGAACCCTATTCGGCCGACGTACTGATCACGGACGGGGTGATCACTGCGGTAGGCCCGGACGCGGCGAGGGACGCGGGACCCGACGCCGATGTGGTCGACCTGGCCGGCCAGACCATCCTCCCGGGGCTGATTGACTGCCACGTGCACGCGGTGTTCTCGGGTATGGACGTCCTCAAGCTCGCCCAGGAGCCATTCTCGTACCAGTTCTACGCCGCCCAGCGGAACCTTGCTCGGACATTGGATCTCGGCATCACCACCGTGCGAGACGCCGGCGGATCGGACCTGGGAATGAAGCAAGCTGCCGAGGAGGGGCTGATCGATGGACCCGACCTGCACATAGCGATCACCGTCCTCGGTCAGACCGGGGGGCACACCGACGGTTGGAACGTGCATGGCGACGTCAACCGGTTGATGCAGCCGCACCCGGGACGACCTGATCTGGTCGTGGACGGGCCGGACGAGATGCGGCGCAGGATCAGAGAGCTTGTGCGGGCGGGCGCCGACGTGATCAAGATCTGCACATCGGGCGGAGTCCTGTCGCCCCGCGACGATCCGCGCCACCCCCAGTTCTCCCCGGAGGAGCTGGATGTGTGCGTCGCGGAGGCGGCGGCGGCCGGGTTGGTCGTGATGGCGCACGCCCAGGGCAAGCCCGGGATCATCAACGCCGTGCGGGCCGGAGTGCGCTCGATCGAGCATGGGATCTATGCCGACGACGAGTGCTTCGATCTGATGCTTGAGAACGGAACCTATCTGGTGCCCACGCTTCTTGCGCCGGTGGCGCTGATACGCGCCATCGACGCGGGTGCCAAGGTCCCGACCGCCGTGGAGGACAAGGCCCGACGGGTCGTCGACATCCACAGGCGGGCAGTGGCGCGTGCCATCGCCGCCGGGGTGCCCATCGCGATGGGAACGGACTCGGGGGTTTTCGAGCACGGCATCAACGCGGAGGAACTGGTGCTGATGGTCGATGTCGGGATGACGCCGGCGCAAGCGCTGGTCGCCGCTACTTCCAACGCGGCCACCCTGCTTGGCCTACCGGACCGCGGCGCGATCGAGCCGGGCCGGCGCGCGGACCTCGTCACCGTCTCCGGTGACCCGTATGACTTTCCGACCCACGGCAAGCGCGTCGAGCGGGTCTACAAGAGGGGAACGCTGGTGCGAACGGGTCCGCGACGCTGACTCGGGAATGGGATCGACCTGACCGATCAGCGTTGATGGCGTGACAGCGCGGCCGACCGAGCGAGATGGAGACGGCTACGCAGGAGCGGTCCAACTCAGGGGGAGGGGGCCCGCCCCGCCAGCGTGGGAACAGCCCGCACCAGCGCGCGGGTATAGTCGTCGGCCGGCTGGGTGAGGACCCGCAGCATCGGTCCGGACTCGACGATGCGACCCCGATACATCACGTGACCGAAGTCGCACAGGCGTCTTGCGACGGCCAAGTTGTGGGTCACCAGCAACAGCGATAGTTGGCGCTCGGCA
>JBIQML010000347.1:0-5551 GCA_044463405.1 Nakamurella lactea
GCGGTGAAGCTCGCGCGGTCCACGACGTCCGGGAGCGCCCACGTCCTCGAGTCGGCCTTCGCCGTCGATGGAGCCGCGCCTGGCGACATTGCGGTGCTGCCACCGCAACAAGGTGCCTCGGTAACGGGATCCCCTCGGTCCGTTGTGTTCTCGTTCATCGCGGATCCTCCATTCCGTTCGACGATCATGTCGTCTCCCAACTGTTCTTACGCATTCGCCCGACGTTCATGATCCGACCGGGCGAACCCTGCGGCGGCGGCGATCACACCGAGCAGGGCGATCACCGCTGTGATGACGAGTCCGGTGTGGAAGCCGCTGAGCCCGGTTCCGCCGACCAGCGCCGTCGCTACGATGGCAACGCCGCTGGCGCCGCCGATCTCGCGCATGGTCTCGACCAGGCCGGATGCCAGCCCGGTGACCGATGCGGCTACGCCGGACAATGCACCGATCTGCAGGGCGGGCCCGCAGAACCCGAATCCGATCCCCACCACCAGGAATGCCGGCAACAGCCCGTCGAGATAGCCGGCGTCGGCCGGAATCCGGGCCAGCCACAGGGTTCCGGCGGTAACCGCCATCAATCCGGTGATCAGCAACCAACGTGTGTGCATCCGTCCGACCAACCGTCCACCGGCCATGGCGGCCACGAATGCCGTGACGGTGGTGGCCAGCCAGGCCAGCCCGGTCGCGGAGGGCGTGTAGCCCAACACCTGTTGCATCAGCAACGATCCGGTGAAGATGAACGACGCCAGCGCTCCGAATGCCAGCAGCGCCGTCGCATTGGCGGCGACCAGGGTGCGGTTCCGCACCGTCGACGGCGGTACCAGCGGGGCCGGGGCACGCCGCTCGGTGCGGGCGAAGGCGAGAAGCAGCACCACGGCCGCCGCCAGCAGCGCTAGCGTAGCCGCCGACATCCAGCCGCGGGCGGCGCCCTGGTGGATCGCCAGCGCCAGCAGCAGCAACCCGCCGGTCGCGGTGACGGCACCAGCGACGTCCAACCTCGCCGCGCGGTCACCCGGGGCGTCGGGGGCCAGGAACGCCAGCGCGCCGGCGATGAGGGCCGCTCCGGCCGGGACGTTGATCAGGAACGACCAGCGCCAGCCCGGTCCCGCGGTGAGCAGCCCACCGGCCACCACGCCGACCGACCCTGCCCCTCCCCCGACGGCGCCGAAGGTCGCCACCGCCCGGTCTCGCTCGCGTCCCTCCGGGAAGGTGACGGCCAGCAGCGACAGCGCCGCCGGCGCGATCAGTGCCGCGCCGAGGCCCTGGACCCCGCGGGCGGCGATCAACAGGCCAGCGTTCGGCGCGATCCCGGCCAGCAGCGATGCGGTCGAGAAGATCGCGAGGCCCGTGAGGAAGATCCGTCGACGTCCCAGCCGGTCGGCGAGCCGGCCGCCGAGCAGCAGGAAGCCGCCGAGCACCAGGCCGTAGGCCACCACCAGCCACTGCGAGGTGCCGGGTCCGATGCCGAGATCCCGCTGGGCGGTCGGCAGGGCGACGTTGACGATGGCGGTGTCCAGGCCGGCCATCGCCATACCGGCGCAGGCCAGGGCCAGCACGAGGCTCCGCGCCGGGCGCCGCCTGCTGCGCATCGGCGGCTCCGGATCCCGGCCGCCCGTCAGCCGGTCGGACCGTTGCCTGCCGATCCGCGCGGATCGCGGCGTATGGGTGAGGGTCATCTCGGGGTCCTCCGTGTCGCTGGGCTATCCGACCCACCGACGAACCGGGGACGCGCAGATCGACATCGGTCCGGAGAAAACTTCTGTGGGCGGTCCCCTGCCGCGCTCGCCGAGCCGGACGACTGCCCCGGCGCGTCACAGCTCGCGCAGTCGCCTGTCCAGGAATCGACGCTCGATGTCTGACGGTGCCAGCTGCAGCGCCCGCCGATATGCCTCTCGCGCCTCGTCCCGCCGGCCGGCGCGCCGGAGCAGGTCCGCCCTGGTGGCGGGCAGAAGGTGATAGCCGTCCAAGACGCCGGACCCGGCCAGCTCGTCGACCAGGGCGAGACCGGCCGGTATGCCGTCCGCCATGGCGACGGCCACCGCCCGGTTCAGGTCCACGACGGGGGATGGGGCAAGCACGGAGAGCTCGGCGTACAGTCCGGCGATCCGCCGCCAGTCGGTGCTGGAGGCATCCGGCGCGGTGGCGTGGATCGCCGCGATCATCGCCTGGAGCTGGTACGGGCCGATCCGGTCCATCCCGAGCGCGCGATCGAGGGTCGCCACGCCGTCGGTGATCAGGGATCGGTCCCAGCGTGTCCGGTCTTGCTCCTCCAGCGTCACGAGCTCGCCCCGGCGCGTTCGTTCGGCACGCCGCGATTCGTTCAGCAGCATCAGCGCCAACAGGCCGAGCGGCTCCGGTTCAGCCGGCATCAGCCGGGCCAGAACCCTGCCCAGGCGGATCGCCTCGGCCGTCAGCGGGCGGTCCGGCTGCTCGACGGCGCCGTATCCCTGGTTGTAGATCAGGTACAGCACGGCGAGGACCGCCGCGAGCCGGGCCGGCAGAAGCTCGGCGGGTGGCACCCGATAGGGGATGCCCGCCTCGGCGATCTTCCGTTTGGCCCGCACCAGGCGTTGCGCCATGGTCGATTCCGTGGACAGGAACGCCCGCGCGATGTCGTCGGTGCTCAGGCCCACCAGCGTGCGCAGCGTCAACGCAACCCTGGCGTGGAACGGCAGGGCCGGGTGGCAGCAGGTGAAGATGAGCCGTAGCCGGTCGTCGGCGATCCCCGGCGGGTCGGGGCGTACCGGGTCGAGATCGCGTTCCAGCACGGACAGTTCGCGAAGCTTGGCGCGGCCGACGGCATCCCGGCGAAGCCGGTCGTTGGCCCGGTTGCGGGCGGCGGTGGTCAGCCATGCCCCCGGGCGGATCGGGATCCCGTCACGTTCCCAGCTGCTCAGTGCGGTCGCGAACGCCTCCTGGGTGCAGTCCTCTGCCAGTTCCCAGTCCCCTGTCATGCCGATCAGGGTCGCGACCACTTGGCCCCACTGCTCCCGGTAGGCGGCATCGACGGCGTCGCGCACCGCCGCGCGAGAGGTGGCGCCCGGAGCCGTCATTCCCACACGGGACGGATCTCGATACTCCCCCGCCGGGCATACGGATGGCCGGCGGCGATGGCGACGGCGTCGTCGAGATCGGGGCAGTCGACGATCACGACGCCCCCGACGAACTCCTTGGTCTCGGCGAAGGGCCCGTCCGACACCAGGGTCTCGTCGCGCCGGACCCGCACCGTGGTGGCGTCGGCGACGGACCGCAGCCGGGCACCGAACACCCTGGCATGCCGCCGGTTCAGGTCCGCCAGCCACGCCTGGTGAACCGGGTCTGCGTCCATCTCCTCGTTGCTGGGCGGGTTCGACTCATCGTCACAGATCAGCAAGGCGTACTTCATCGCTTCAGTGTGGCACGACCCCACGACGGCCAACGGCTCTCGGCCCAGCCCGAGTCGCGCCGAATCGCATGCCGTGCCACAACTTCACCGGACCTACTAGCCGGCCAGTGTGGCAACATGTCCGGTTATGACCGAAGCTCCTGATATTGACTGGGCACGCACCCCGTACCTGACCACGGTCGTCGTCCTCGCTGTCATCTTCAGCGCCGTCGGAGTACTGACCATCGCCGTCGGGATCACGGCATCGCTCTTGACCGCGACTGCGGCGCTGATCTCCGGGTCCGTGCTGCTGGGTACCGGAGTGATGGGGTGGCTGCTGTACGCCGGCGCATTGTTCTGGCGACACGAGTCCCGGAACCAAATGCTCACCATTTGCGCGGCCATCGTTCGCGACGAGCAGGCTGGGGTGTGACTCACTACTGGTCGCCGGCGGCCCGCCCCGGGGACCGCGGGGCAGCGCACCTCCGCGCGCTGCCCCGCGGGAACCTCACCGGGCGCTGCCGCCACCCGGATCCATGAGCCTGCCGTGCACCGTCTGGGTGAATTCCTTGCCGCTGACGGTCAGGTCCAGGACCACGTCGATGGTCCAGGTTCCCGCCACCGGCCGGTTCGCGTAGAGGCTGGCACGCCCGACCGAGCGTCCGCGCACCGTGGTGGGACTGCTGGCCGTGGTGACCACGTCACCGCTGGGGTCCACCAGGTAGAAGGTGTAGGTGTTGTCCGGGCTCGCGTCGGCGGTGCGGAAGTTCACCCGCAGGTACTTCCGGCGCGCCGGCACGTTGATCTGGTAGGTGCTGATCTGCCCGACACCGCGGCCCACGCTGCTGGTGATCAGGGTGTTGAACCTGCCGCCGTGGGCGGGGATCAGGGTGCGGCGGGCGATCGGCACTGACGCCGCCGCCCCGTTCCCGGCGGTCAGTTGCACCGATTCGGGGTGATCACCCGGACGCCGGGGCATCGTGATGCTCAGCGGGATGTTCGCGCTGGAGTGCGCCGGGATCCGCACCGGTGACGCGGCGCGGTGGGTGCGGTAGTTGCGACCGGACACCTTGAAGGACATCGTGCCGCGGTAGCTACCCGGCTGCGCCGGCGGCGAGGACAGGTCGACGTCGAGCCCTGCCCACAGGATCTTGGCCGTCCACCGGCCCGGCATCGGATCGGAGACCGTGGCGTGCTGGATGTTCGGCACGTGGTTGGTGGGCTGGTCCACGGTGTGCCCGCCGTCCGGGTCGTTCCATGATTCCTGGGCCAGCGCGCCCTGCGGGTTGAACAGCTGGAAGGACAGGATGTTCGAGTTCGTCGGGTCCGGCCAGATCATGTCGGCGTCGAGCTGGTCCAAGCCGGCCGGGACCCGGAAGTGGATGGTCCTGGCGGCCTTCGCGCCCTCCGGCGGGATCGGCTTGCCGGCCCGCGGAGCGGTGATGCCTTCGGTGACGACCTGGCCGATCTGCTGGGCCTTGCCGGGCACCCGGTAGCGGGCGCGCACGGTGGTGGCGGCGTCGGAGGTGTTGTACACGTTCAGCGGCCGGTAGACGGTGCTGCCGCCCGGTGCCGTGAGGTCCAGTTGGGTCGGCGAGACGACCAGGCTCGGAGCGTCACCCGGCCCTTGCTGCGCGGTGCTGCCGGGCAGCTGCTGGGCGGCCTTGACGGCGCGGTAGATGTTCAACAGGCCGGCTCCCTGCTGGTCCGCGGGCGCGTCCAGGTCGGTGGCCGTGCTGGTCAGGACCTGCTTGACCACCGCCGGTGTCGGGCTCGCCCCATGGTGGGTGTCGCGGTACGCCTGGATGACGTCGGCGGCCGCTCCGGCGATCAGCGGTGCGGATTCGCTGGTGCCGCGCATGGTCTCGGTCGGGTAGTCCGGCGGGCATCCGCCGCTGTTCAGGGCGCACGCGGCCTCCGTGCCGTACCAGCCCGGGGCGACCAGGTCGACGACCTTGCCGGTGGGAGCTGTGCCGCCCGAGGACAGCGCGGCCATGTTGTTGCTCACGTAGCTGGAGTAGCCGTCGTTCATGGCGACCAGCCGGAAGTTGTCGACCGCGCCCGTCGCGATCACCTTGGGGTCGTCGGCGGCCGTGATGACGGTGCCCGAGGCGCCGCTGTCACCGGAGGACTCCACGACGGTCACGCCGGCGTCCACGGCGGCGTCGTTGGCGTCCGCGAGGAGCT
>JBIQML010000348.1:0-5550 GCA_044463405.1 Nakamurella lactea
GGCCGATCTCGGCGTAGGCGGCGCGCGCGGCGTCCAGCCCCTCGGCGGCGAAGGTGGACTGCAGCTGTTCCAGGTAGTCGACGTCGGCGGCGATGCCGGCCCGCTCCATCCGGGCCAGCACGTCCATCACCGGCAGTTCGAGATCGGTCAGCAGGGAGAGCTGGCCACTGCGTTCCAGTTCGGCCTCCAGTGCGGCCGCCAGGTCGATGATCGCCCGCGTGGCCACCATGCTGGCCTGGTCACCGGAATCGTCCTGGATGAGTGCGAGCTGGCCCTCGTCGCCGGCCGGGCCGGATTCCAGCGTGCGGTGCAGGTAGCGCTGCACGAGATCGCCCAGGTCGAACGTGCGCTGCCCCGGCAACGCCAGGTAGGCGGCCAGCGCGGTGTCGCAGACCAGGCCGGACAGCCGCCAGCCGCGGTGTGCCAGCGCGTTCATCGCGGGTTTGACGTCGTGCGCCACCTTGTGCCGGTCGGGGTCGGCGAGCCAGCCGGCCAGCGCGGCCTCGTCCTCCGGCGACATCTCGGCCACATCGATCACGGCGGCGACGTCGGCGGCGTCCTCGGCGGCGGCCAGCACCACCTGATGCACGTCACCGCCGCCGGCGCCGAACGTTCCCAGGCAGACCAGGCCGATCCGGTCCGATGCCGCGTGCGCCGCCAGCCAGCCGGCGACCTGACCGGCGCGCAGCGCCGACCCCTGCACCTGGTACCCGGCGGCCTCGCTGGACTCGTCGGATTGCTCGAAGGTCTCCAGCAGCCGCTCGCGCAGCACCCGGAACTGCAGGTTGTCGAAGATCTGGTGCACGGCCTCCCTGTCGTACGGCAGAGCCGTCAGGTCCGCGGGTCCGACCTCCAGCGGAACGTCACGCACCAGCTCGGTGAGCCGGCGGTTGGTCAGCACGTGGGACAGGTTCTCCCGCAACGCGTTCCCGACCTTGCCGGGCACCTGGTCGACCTGGTCCACCAGATCCCCCAGCGACCCGTACTCCCGGATCCACTTGGCCGCGGTCTTCTCCCCCACCCCTGGGATGCCGGGCAGGTTGTCCGACGGGTCGCCTCGCAACGCGGCGAAGTCCGGGTACTGCTGCGGGCTCAGCCCGTACTTGGCCTGCACCGCGTCGGGGGTGAACCGAGTCAGCTCCGAGACCCCCCTGACCGGGTACAGCACCGTGACGGTGTCCCCCACCAACTGCAGCGCGTCCCGGTCGCCGGTGCAGATGCGCACCGCCATGCCCTGCTCGCGGGCCTGCGTGGTGAGGGTGGCGATGATGTCGTCGGCCTCGAACCCGTCCACCGACAGGGTGGTGATGCGCAGGGCCGCCAGGACGTCCCTGAGCAGTTCGACCTGGCCCTTGAACTCGTCCGGCGAACTGGTTCGCTGCGCCTTGTACTCGGGGTACTCCGAGGAGCGCCAAGTCTTGCGGGACACGTCGAAGGCCACCGCGATATGGGTGGGTCGCTCGTCGCGCAGCAGGTTGATCAGCATGGACGTGAAGCCGTAGACGGCGTTGGTGGCCTGCCCGGTGGTGGTGGAGAACCGGTCGGCGGGCAGCGCGAAGAACGCGCGGTAGGCCAGCGAGTGCCCGTCCAGCAGCAACAGCACCGGCTGCGCGGCGTCACCCGCGTACGGGGCGGCGATCTGCGCCGCGTGCTCGGCCGCCGCCTCCACCGGCGGCGCCGCGCCGCCGGATGGTCCCGTGACGGTCCCGCCGTCGCGCATCGTCGCGGTGCCGGATTCCTTGGTGCCGGATCGTTCGCCCACGGGCCGAGTCTAGGGTCAGAGTCCGACAGGGCCGCCCGGCGGCGGCCGCCCCGAGTTCGTGGAGCGCGCCATGACCCAGCCGGACCAGGCGACCAGCCAACCGGCAGCCGTAGCACCGTCGGCGGCGGCACCGGCAGCCGCAGCATCGTCAGCGTCGGCATCGGCAGCCGCAGCGCCGGCGGGCGCAGCATCGTCGGCGACCGCGGCACCGGCGAATGCCGCGGTGCCTCCCAGTTATGCGGACCCGGCGCGGATCCCGATCGGGGAACTCGCCGAGCGCTGTGGGGTGGTCATCGTCGAGTGCACGCCCGAGCGGATCACGGCCACGATGCCGGTGGCGGGCAACCGGCAGCCATTCGGCCTGCTGCACGGCGGGGCCAGCGCGATGCTGGCCGAGACGGTGGGATCGGTGCACGCCACCATGCTGGCCGGGCCGGGACGGGTCGCCGTGGGCGTGGAGCTCAACTGCACCCACCACCGGTCGGCGACCGAGGGGGCGGTGACGGCGGTCTGCACGCCGCTGCACGCCGGGCGCAGCATCTCGACGTTCCACATCGCCATCGGTGACGGGGCCGGGCGGAAGGTCTGCACCGCCCGGCTGACCTGCATGACCCGTTCGGCGCAGCGCCCGCCCGCCTCGGTGAGTGCCCCATCGGGGGATACGACCAGGTAACAGCTCGGTCACGCGGATCTGACACGGTCAATCTTCTCCACTACGCTCAGCACATCCGCCCCGCTGGCTGTGCCCGCGCTGCGGTGAAGTCTGACCGCAGGGTCCGGACCAGTCCGGCTCATCCGATGGGAGTGTGTATGCGTCAGGGTAAGTGGACCGCGGTGGCCGCAATGGCGGCAACCGTGGCGATGGTGACCGCGGCCTGCGGTAGCAGCGGAGGCAGCGCCAGTGCCGGCGCGTCCGGCTCCGGATCCTCCGCCAGCTCGGTCAGTTCCGGGTCGTCGGCAAGCTCGGCCTCCGGATCCGCCAGTTCCGGATCCGCGGCCAGCTCGGGATCCGCCGCCAGCTCCGGGTCCTCCGCCAGCTCGGCCAGTTCCGGGTCGTCGGCAGGCTCGGCCTCCGGATCCGCCAGCTCCGGATCCTCGGCCAGCTCGGCTAGTTCACCCAGCAGCGCGTCGTCCGGCGGTGCCTCCGGGGCAGCGTTCAAGTTCGGGTACGTGCTGCCGGAAACCGGCGATCTGGCCTACCTCGGTCCGCCCCAGATCTCGGCCGCCAAGTACGCCATCAGCCTGATCAACAAGGCCGGCGGCATCAACGGCCAGCAGGTGCCCGCGATGATGGCCGGTGACGAAGCCAACAACGCGGCGCTCGCCGCGCAGGCCGCCACCAAGGAGATCAACGCGCACGTCAACGCGATCATCGGCGCCGCCGCGACCGGTATGACGATGGCCATCATCGACAAGGTCACCGCCGCCGGCATCGCCGAGTGCTCGGGTTCCAACACCGGCGTCAACCTGACCAACTACAAGGGCAAGATGGGCCCGGGCGGACAGCAGTACTACTACCGCACCGCCCCGTCCGATGCGCTGCAGGGCCCGGTGCTGGGCAACCTGATCGTCCAGGACGGCCACAGCCAGGTCGCGATCATGGCCCGTGGTGACGACTACGGCAAGGGCCTGGCCAAGGCCACCGCGGACGCCATCACGGCGGCTGGCGGCACCGTCGTCTACAACCAGGCCTACGACCCCAACACCACCGACTTCTCCGGCATCGTGCAGGCCGTGAAGGCCAAGAACCCCGACGCCATCGTCACCATCTCCTTCGATGAGGGCTGGCAGTTGCTCAAGGGTCTGTTCCAGGCCGGTCTGACCCCGAATAAGGTCGGCGTCTACGGTGCGGACGGCATGTCCTCCACCACGGCCCCGGCGAAGACCTGGAAGAGCGACCCGGCCATCGTCGACGGCATGAAGGGCACCGCCCCGGCGTCTGTCGACAACCCCGACTTCACCAAGGCGCTCAAGGCGTTCGACCCGAGCCTGAAGGAGCAGCAGTTCGCGCCGCAGGTGTTCGACTGCGTCAACATCTTCGCGCTGGCCGCCGACCAGGCCAAGTCCAACAACGCGCAGGACTGGGTCAAGTACGTCAACGGCATCACCAAGGACGGCACGAAGTGCTCCACCTACGCCGACTGCAAGAAGCTGATCGACGCGGGCACGGACATCCAGTACGTGGGCGCCTCGGGTGACCTGTCGTTCACCGACCACGGAGAGCCGGGCAAGGCCACCATCCAGATCTACGAGTACGAGAATGGTGGGAAGTTCAAGGTGGTGACCACCAAGTTGTCGCAGGGTAACGGCTGACAGCCACCACCGGTACGGTGAACCGTGCCAAGCGTTGAGGGTTCGGGCCCCGTCGGAATCGGCGGGGCCCGAACCCTTTTTCGGTGAGTCGAGGATCCGGCGAACCGACCCCGCGGCGGAGTGCTTCTGGTCGGGTCAGTTGGCGATGCGGGCCAGCGTACCCAAGTACAGCTCGATGACCTTCGGATCGTTGAGCAGGTCACGCCCGGTACCGGTGTAGGCGTCCCGTCCCTGGTCCAGGACGTATCCCCGATCAGAGATCTCCAGACAGCTGCGGGCGTTCTGTTCCACCATCAGGATGGACACGCCGGAGTCGTTGATCGTCTTGATGGAGGCGAACACCGAATCCTGCATGATCGGTGACAGTCCCGCCGACGGCTCGTCCAGGAACAGCACGCGTGGGTCTGTCATCAGCGCGCGACCCATCGCCACCACCTGGCGCTCGCCCCCGGACAGCGACCCGCACTTCTGGTGCCGGCGGTCGTGCAGCACCGGGAACATCCCGGTGATGGCGCCATAGCGGCCCTTGTACTCCTTGGGGCGCAGGTACATCCCCATCTGCAGGTTCTCTTCGATGGTCAGCGAGGGGAAGACGTTGTTGTTCTGCGGGACGTAGCCCAGCCCCTGCGCCACCAGCTTGTGCGCGGGAAGGGAGCTGATGTCCTCGCCCTCCAGCAGGACCTGCCCGGAGCGCACCGGTACCAGCCCGAACATGGTCTTGATCAGCGTGGATTTGCCGGCACCGTTGGGGCCGATGATGCCGACCAATTCACCCTTGGTGACATGCACGCTGCAGCCGTTGAGGATGTTGACGCCGGCGATGTAGCCGGCGACCAGGTCGACGGATGCCAGTACCGTCTCGGCCGGCGGGCCGGATTCGGTGGGCTGCGGCTCGGGCGTTTCCTGGTCGGGAACGTGCTGCGGATCCGTCATGACGCCTGCTCTCCCGCGTCGCTGGCCAGCGCGCGTCGCGAGCCGAGATAGGCGTCGACCACTGCCTCGTTTGACCGGATGTCGTCTGGACGCCCCTCGGCGATGACGGCGCCCTCCGCGAAGCACACGATCCAGTCGGAGATGCTCATGATCACATCCATGTCGTGCTCCACCAGGATGATGGTGGTGCCCTCGTCGCGCAGCGCCTGGATGTGGCCGAGCAACGACTGGGTCAGGGCGGGGTTCACCCCGGCCATCGGCTCGTCGAGCATGATCAGAGCGGGGTTGACCATCATGGCGCGCGCCATCTCGAGCAGCTTGCGCTGGCCGCCGGACATGGTGCCGGCGAAGTCGTCCCGCATGCGGGACAGGTTGAAGCGGTCCAGCAGAGCGTCGGCGCGGGATTCGATCTCCCGGTCCTGTCCTTGCCAGGCCGGGCGGAACAGCGACGGCAGGAATCGCTCGCCGGTCTGCCCGGTCGCGCCGAGCATCATGTTCTCCAAGGCGGTCATCCTAGTCAGGGCCTTGGTCAGCTGGAAGGT
>JBIQML010000349.1:0-5537 GCA_044463405.1 Nakamurella lactea
GCCCCCATCTTGCGCCATGAACCCATCGGTCGTCCCTTCCTCCCACCGGCCCCGTCAGGGGTTCGGAGTGTGGCTGCTGTCTGTGAGGCTAACGGCCCGGCCCGGCCGATCGGGGTGCGACACACCCGCCGCGGCAACGGCGTTCAACACCGCGGGTCCGGCACCGCGCGCCGTCAGATCTTCATGAACGGCGGCACGTCCACCTCGTCGTCGTCATCCTGCAGCGGTCGGGCGTGCGGCAGCGGTCCGCCGGCGCCCGGGGCGCTGACGGAGGGCGGTGTGGCCGCCTGGCCCTGGTACGGCCGTGGCGCCGCCGCGACGCCGTCCGGGCGCAGGTACGCGTCGCCCTCCCGATCGTGCAGCGGAGGCAGCGTGCTTCCCCGCGGCGGAGAGTCGATCCCGCCGCCGGAGCCGTTCGCGGCGGATCCGTTGGCCGACCCGTTGCCGTCGGCGTCCCGGTAGCTGCGGCCGACCGGCGGCATCACCGACGGCGTGGAATCGAACCCGGCGGCGATCACCGTCACCCGCACCTCGTCACCCAGCGAGTCGTCGATGACGGTGCCGAAGATGATGTTGGCCTCCTCGTGGGCGGCCTCCTGCACCAGCGACGCGGACTCGTTGATCTCGAACAGCCCCAGGTCCGACCCGCCGGCGATGGACAGCAGCACGCCGTGTGCGCCGTCCATGGACGCCTCCAGCAGCGGCGAGTTGATCGCCTTCTGGGCGGCCTGCACCGCCCGGCCCTCGCCCCGGGCGGAGCCGATGCCCATCAGCGCGGTGCCCGCACCGGCCATCACGCTCTTGACGTCGGCGAAGTCGACGTTGATCAGGCCGGGCGTGGTGATCAGGTCGGTGATGCCCTGTACACCGTTGAGCAGCACCTCGTCCGCGGACCGGAACGCGTCCATCAGCGAGACGCCGAGGTCGCCGAGCTGCAGCAGCCGGTCGTTGGGGATGACGATGAGGGTGTCGCACTCGTTGCGCAGCTCGGTGATGCCCTGCTCCGCCTGGCCGCCGCGGCGCTTGCCCTCGAAGGCGAACGGGCGGGTGACCACGCCGATGGTCAGCGCGCCCAGCTTGCGGGCGATGGACGCCACGACGGGCGCGCCGCCGGTGCCGGTGCCACCGCCCTCGCCGGCGGTGACGAAGACCATGTCGGCCCCCTTGAGGACCTCCTCGATCTCCTCCTTGTGGTCCTCGGCGGCCTTCCGGCCGACCTCGGGGTTGGCGCCGGCGCCCAGCCCACGGGTGAGCTCCCGGCCGACGTCCAGCTTGACGTCCGCGTCGCTCATCAGCAGCGCCTGCGCGTCGGTGTTGATCGCGATGAACTCGACCCCGCGCAGGCCGACCTCGATCATTCGGTTGACCGCGTTGACCCCGCCGCCGCCGATGCCGACGACCTTGATGACCGCGAGGTAGTTGTGCGGAGGGGTCATGGTGGTGGACCTTCCTGGTGTTTCCGGTTGCTGGTGGGTTTCCTGCTGCTGGGCTGTGCTGGTCTTGTGTGGCTGGTCTTATGTGGCTGGTCTTGTGTGTCGGTTACGTCTCGATCTCTGGCGGGCCGTGACGGGTGCTGCTGGTCGCGGTGGCTCCGATCGCTCCGGCGTGTCGCGAACCCTCAACCTCCACCATACGGTTAGAGTTATGTCAGGTAGCTCTTGCCGTGTGACGGTAGGGCGTGGGCGGCGCGCACCGACGCAGGCGCGCCGTCGACACGCCGAAATTCCCCGCGGGTTGCGTCTTCCTGTCGCGCGATCGCCCGGTGACGAGCTCAGCGCACCGTCGCCATGGTCGGATCGGTGACGTCGTAGGTCTTGCCGGGCCGCTTCAACAGCGCGGGCAGCACCAGGGACTTGGTGGCGTTGTCGCTGTTGGCACCCCAGACCACCGTGCGTCCGCGGGTGAGCGCCAGCGAGATGTTGTAGGCGTTCGGCGCGACGATGTGCCTGACCTGGCCGCGGATCGGCGCCGGCAGGGAGCCCAGCACGCCCAGCGCCGCCTCGGTCGCCCTGTCCCCCTCGCCGGGCGTGGCCAGCTGGATCGGCATCAGCCCCGCCGGCGGCGAGTTGACCTGCTGGTAGGGCTTGCCGGTGGCGTCCAGCAGCCACCAATGCCCGTTGGCCTGCGTCACGGCCAGCGGCAGCCGCTCGGTGACGGTGATCACCAGCGTGTGCGGCCACTGGCGCTGCACCGACGCCGAGGCGACCGGGCCGACCGCGGCCACCCGGTCGCGCACCTCGGCCAGGTCGATCCGGATCAGCGGGGTGCCCTGCGGCAGGCCGACCGCGGACCGCACCTGCGGTGCCAGGTCGCCCGCGCCGGAGCCGTTCACCACCACGGTGCGCAGACCCAGCAGCGGCGAGTACCACACCACCCCGGCGGCACCCAGCAGCAGCGCGAGGACCAGCCCGAAGGCGAGCGCCACCGGCCACCTGCGGGGCGGCAGCGGCGGTTCCGCATCGTCGTCGTCATCGACGAATGCGGGCTTTCCCAGCAAGGTCGTCACACCTCGTCACCTCCCGCGCGGGCCGGCGCCCGAGCGGCGCTCCAGCTCGTCCAGCAGTTCCGGGCCGATCATCGTCACGTCACCGGCGCCCATGGTGACCACCAGATCGCCGTCCCGCAGCAGGTCGGCCACGTCGGCGGGCACCCTCGCCAGCGACGGCAGGTAGTGCACCTGCGCGGTTCCGGGGGGCACGGCATCGGCGACCAGTGCGCCGGTGATGCCGGGCCTCGGGTCCTCCCGGGCGCCGTAGATGTCCAGCACCACGGCCACGTCGGCGCCGGCCAGCGCCCGGCCGAAGGCGTCGGCGAAGGTGACGGTGCGCGAGTACAGGTGCGGCTGGAACAGCACCACCAGGCGGCCGTCGCCGGCCACCTCGCGGGCTGCCGCGATCGCCGCGGTCACCTTGGTCGGATTGTGGGCGTAGTCGTCGTAGACCCGGACCGATCCGACCCGGCCCTTGTACTCGAACCGGCGCCGGACGCCGGTGTAGGCGGCCAGCCCGTCGGCCATCGTCGCCGGGTCGATGCCCAGGTGCAGCCCGGCGGCCAGCGCCGCGGCGGCGTTGGCCAGCATGTGCTCACCCGGCACGGCGATGGTGATCTGCGCCCCCGATCCGTCCGGCAATGCCAGCGCGGCGGTGCCGCCGTGCCCGTGCAGCCGGGTGCTGACGATGCGGACGTCGGCCTGTTCCGACCGCCCGTAGCCGACGATCCGGGGCAGTCCGTGGCGCCCGTCACCGCCACCCTTCGCGGTCCGTCGCACCGCCTCCAGCAGGTTCCGCACGCCGGGGTCGTCGACACCCGCCACCAGGAAGCCGCCGGGTGCGATGCGGTCCACGAACTGCTCGAACACCGCCGCGTAGGCCTCGGGCGTGCCGTGGTAGTCCAGATGGTCGGGCTCGACGCTGGTGACGATGGCCCCGTGCGGGGCGAAGGACAGGAACGAGCCGTCGGACTCGTCGGCCTCGGCCACGAACACGTCACCGCTCCCGGCATGCGCCCCGGTGCCGGCCTCGTTGAGCTCACCACCGATGGCGAACGACGGATCCAGCCCGGCGTGCTGCAGCGCGACCGTGAGCATCGACGTGGTGGACGTCTTGCCGTGCGTGCCGGCCACGCAGACGCTCCGGTAGCCGGCCATCAGCGCGGCCAGCGCCTCGGCCCGGTGCACCACCGGGAGCCCGCGCCGGCGGGCCTCGACCACCTCGGGGTTGTCGGGGCGGATCGCACTGGACACCACCACCGCGCTCGGGCCGCCCGGCAGCAGTTCCAGGTTCTCCGGCCGCTGCCCGATGGCGGTGCGGGCGCCGCGGGCGGTCAGCGCGGTGAGCGCGTGCGAGCCCTTGGCGTCCGAACCCGACACCTGGGCGCCGCGGTCCAGCAGGATGGCGCCGATCGCGCTCATCCCCGCTCCCCCGGCGCCGACCAGGTGGGCCCGCGCCAGGTCGGCGCCCGACTCGGTGAGGATCCTCGCGTTCATCATGCCGATCCCTGGCCCGAATCGTCCGGGCGATCCTGGTTCCGGTGGTGGGAACCGTCCTGATCGTCCATCGAGGCGGCGGTGACGGGGACGACGGTGGAACCGGCGGTGACGGGGTGGCCGGCGGCCTGCAGCACCATGCGGGCGAGTTCCAGGTCGGGGCGTGCCGTGCTGCCGCCGGTCGCGGCGGCGCGCATGGCGGCCAGCCGATCCGGGTCGGTCAGCAGGCCGATGACATCGCGCCGCACGGCCTCCGGGGTGAACTCGGCGTTGTCGATCAGGATCGCGGCGCCGGCGGACACCTGGGCGGTGGCGTTGAGCCGTTGCTCGCCGTTGCCGTGCGGCAGCGGCACGTAGACGGCCGGGAGCCCGACGGCGGTGGCCTCGGCCACGGTCATCGCACCGGACCGGGCCACCAGCAGGTCGGCGGCCGCGTAGGCCAGGTCCATCCGCTCGATGAAGGGGGTGAGTACGTATCGGGGGCCGTCCTCCCCGGCCGATGGCACCGGGTCGACGACGTTGGTGCGGCCGTGGTGGTGCAGCACCCCGATGCCGGCGGCGGCGAAGTCGTCGGCACAGGCCCGGATCGCGGCGTTGATCTGCTGGGCGCCCTGGGAGCCGCCGGTGACCAGCACGGTTGGCGCGTCCGGATGCAGCCCGAAGTGCTCCCGCGCGGCGGACCGCTGCCCGGCGCGATCGAGTTGGGAGATGCTGCGCCGCACCGGGTTTCCGAGGACCACTGCGCCGGCCAGGCCGCTGTCCGGTACCGCGGCGGCGACCCGGGTGGCGTACCGGGCGCCGACCTTGTTGGCCAGCCCCGCCCTGGCGTTGGCCTCGTGCACCACGATGGGCACCCGGCGGCGCGCGGCCAGGTAGGCGGGCAGCGCGGCGTAGCCGCCGAACCCGGCCACCACGTCGATCTGCCGCTCGGCGAGCACCGCCCGGGCCGCCCGCACCGCGCGCCGCAGCCGCATCGGTAACCTGGCCAGATCCAGGCTGGGCTTGCGCGGCAGCGGCACGGCGGGCACCGTCACCAACTCGTATCCGCGGTCGGGCACCAGCGTTGACTCCAGCCCCCGCTCCGAGCCGATGACGGTGATGGACACCTCCGGGAGCAGGTCCCGCAGGGCGTCGGCCACCGCCAGGGCGGGCTCGATGTGCCCAGCCGTGCCGCCGGTGGCGATCAGCACGTGCGGAGGCGGGTCACCGAGGTTCGTGGGCCCGACGCCCGGCGCCGGCCGTGACTCAGGCGAAGGAGGCGGCATGGGGCTGTCCATTCAGGCAGACCCGACCGGCGCGGCGCGGCGAAGCACCGCTTGTTGCTGAAAACTTGCCCCTAGATCGCACCAAGATCGCCGCGACCTGCGGAAATGCGGAAAGGCCCGCCATCTAGGGGCAACTTTCCAGCAAGACTGATCGCGACGGCCCTGCCTCGCTGCGGCGTCGCTCCGTGCCCACGGTTCGCTCCGCGCTCCGCTCACCGGACCTGCGACTTCGTCGCGACGGCCCTGCCTCGCTGCGGCGTCGCTCCGTGCCCACGGTTCGCTCCGCG
>JBIQML010000350.1:0-5536 GCA_044463405.1 Nakamurella lactea
GGAACCCGGCAACAGCGGCTCGGGCACGTCCTTCCGGTCGGTGAACTACCCGACCAAGTACATCCGCAGGTATCAGGGCGGCGTGTACCTGGCCAGCGACGGCGGGTCGAACGCCTGGGATGACGCCACGTCGTGGGCGGCCGACTCGAGCTGGATCGTCGCCGCGCCGCTGGCGCCGCAGCCAGGCGGCTGACCGAGGATTCGACCGACCCGGCCCATCGGCGGACGGTGGGCACCGGGCCGTGGTCGCCCGGCGCCGAGCACCACGGGATGCAGCGAGCGCCGCGTAGCACGGGAGTGCGGCAGCTACTGCTGGCCGGTCCCCGTTCCAGGCCCGTCGCCGGGATCGTCGCTCAGGCCGCCGGACGTCGGATCGGGGGGCGAAGACTGGCCACCTGCCGCGATCCCGACCGCGGGCGTGCCGCCGGGACCCGGTTCGGCGCCCGGCGTCTCGGACTCGGACTGCTCCGTGGGCCGCAGCCGGCCCAGGTCGGGTCGGCCGTCCCAGGCCACCAGGAACGTGTACACGACCACGGCCGCAGCCGGCTCGGCCACCAGCACCAGCGGGGTGGCGAGTTTGGGCGGGGCCACCACGATCGACTCGTGTCCGGTGGCGCCGATGGAGGCCGGATCGACGCCGGTGGCCAGCAGCAGCCCGACCCCGAAGGCCACCGCCGCCCCGGCGGACGCGCCGAGGAACAGCGCCAGAAGGGTGGTCGTGCCACGGATCGCTCGCACCCGCCACGCCGCCGCGGCGGCCACCAGGCCGACCGCGATCCCGGCCAGCACGAAGATCGCCAGACCGGTGAAGGGATGGTAGTCGGCCATCGGCAGGCTGCCGTAGGCCCCGTTGGCGTACACCTTCGCCTGCTGGCCCGGCGCCACCTGCGCCCAGATCACACCCTGCAGCACGCCGAGGAGCACCAGCCCGCCGACGATCACCCCGCCGGCCGCCAGCAGCCGGCCGCGCTGGTCGGTCGGCCACCTCATGCCAGGCAGTCCGCTCCGAGCAGCGCCTTGAGATCACCCATCAGCGCGGACGTCGCCGTCACCCGCAGGCCGTCGTCCAGCAGCAGCATGGTCTCGTTGGACCCGCCCACCAGCCGCAGGTGCACCTCGGTGGTGCCCGGGTGGGAGGCCAGCACGTCACGCAGCCGGTCGACCACCGGCGGCGTGCAGCGCGCCGCCGGCAGGCTGACCCGCACCGGGCCGCGCCCGGTCGCCCCGGACAGGTCGGGCACGATCACCTTGTCGGCGTGCAGCGAGAGCCGGTCGTCGGACCGGGAGACCCGGCCGCGCACCAGCACGATGGCGTCCTCGGCCAGTTGCAGGGACACCTCGGCGTAGATCTTGGGGAAGAACGCCACCTCCACCCCGCCGGTCAGGTCCTCCAGGGTGGCGGACGCCCAGGGGTCACCCTTCTTGGTCAGCCGCCGGGACAGCCCGGTGATGATGCCGCCCACCGTCACCGTGGTCCGGTCCGGAACGGTGCCGTCCAGGATGTCCGGGATCGAGCTGTCGCTCTGCGCCGACAGCAGGTGCTCCACCCCGGACAGCGGGTGCCCCGAGACGTACAGCCCGAGCATCTCTCGCTCGAAGGCCAGCAGCAGCTTGGAGTCCCACTCGGTATCCGGCACGGTGATGGCGAACGCGTCACCGATGTCCTCGGCGCTCATCTCTCCGAACAGGTCGAACTGCCCGGCGGCCTCGGCCCGCTTGACGTTGAGCACCGAGTCGACCGCCTCGGCGTGGATCATCAGCAGGCCCTTGCGGGGATGGCCGAGGGAGTCGAACGCCCCTGCCTTGATCAGCGACTCGATGACCTTCTTGTTGCAGGCAACCGCCTCCACCTTGGACAGGAAGTCGGCGAAGTCGGTGTAGGCGCCCTTGTCCTTGCGGCAGCGGATGATCGACTCCACGACGCCGGTGCCCACGTTGCGGATCGCCGAGAGCCCGAACCGGATGTCGTTGCCGACGGTGGCGAAGTTGCGCTCGGAGGCGTTGACGTCGGGCGGCAGCACCGTGATGCCCATGGACCGGCACTCGGCCAGGTACACGGCCATCTTGTCCTTGTCGTCGCCGACGGAGGTCAGCAGCGCAGCCATGTACTCGGCCGGGTAGTTCGCCTTGAGATAGGCGGTCCAGTAGGACACCAGCCCGTAGCCGGCGGTGTGCGACTTGTTGAACCCGTAGTCGCAGAACGGCAGCAGGGTGTTCCACAGCGCGTCGATCGCGCCCTGGCTGAACCCGTTGGCGCGCATGCCGTTCGTGAAGTTCTCCAGCTGGGCGTCCAGCTCGGCCTTCTTCTTCTTGCCCATGGCCCGGCGCAACAGGTCGGCCTGGCCGAGGGTGTACCCGGCGACCTTGCGGGCGATGGCCTGCACCTGCTCCTGGTAGACCACCAGACCGTAGGTCTCGTCCAGGATCTCGGCCAGCGGCTCGGCCAGTTCGGGATGGATCGGCACCACCGGGCGCCGGTTGTTCTTGCGCTCGGCGTACTCGATGTGCGCGTTGGCGGCCATCGGCCCCGGCCGGTAGAGGGCAAGCACCGCGGCGATGTCGCCGAACGCGGTCGGCGCCATCTGGCGCAGCAGCGCCCGCATCGGCCCGCCGTCCAGCTGGAACACCCCGAGGGTGTCGCCGCGGGCCAGCAGCCGGTAGGTGGCCTCGTCGTCCAGGGCGAGCGTCGAGAGGTCGACCGTCACCCCCCTGTTGGACTTGATGTTCCCGATCGCGTCGTCGATCACCGTCAGGTTGCGCAGGCCCAGGAAGTCCATCTTCAGCAGGCCCAGGGTCTCGCAGGTCGGGTAGTCGAACTGCGTGATGATGGCGCCGTCCTGCGGGCGCTTCATGATCGGGATGTGGTCGAGCAGCGGTTCGGAGGACATGATCACGGCGCAGGCGTGCACGCCCCACTGCCGCTTCAGCCCCTCCAGGCCCTTGGCGGTCTCGAAGACGCGCTTGACCTCCGGATCGGACTCGACCAGCGACCGGAACTCGTTGCCCTCGGCGAACCGTTCGTGGGTGGAGTCGAAGATCTTGGCCAGCGGCACGTCCTTGGCCATCACCGGGGGCGGCAGCGCCTTGGTGACCCTGTCCCCCATGGCGAACGGGTAACCCAGCACCCGGGAGGCGTCCTTGAGCGCCTGCTTGGTCTTGATGGTGCCGTAGGTGACGACCTGGCAGACCTTGTCCTCGCCGTACTTCTCGGTGACGTAGCGCATCACGTCGCCGCGCCGGCGCTCGTCGAAGTCGATGTCGATGTCGGGCATGGACACGCGGTCGGGGTTCAGGAACCGCTCGAACAGCAGGCTGTGCTCCAGCGGGTCCAGCTCGGTGATGCGCATCGCGTAGGCCACCAGGGACCCGGTGGCCGAGCCGCGCCCGGGACCGACCCGGATGCCGTGCTCCTTGGCCCAACCGATCAGGTCGGCGGTGACGAGGAAGTACCCGGGGAACCCCATCTTGAGGATCATCGCCACCTCGTAGTCCGCGCGCTCGCGAACCTCGGTCGGGATCCCGTCCGGGTAGCGGAAGGCCAGTCCCCGCTCGACCTCCTTGACGAACCAGCTCTCCTCGGTCTCCCCCTCGGGCACGTCGAAGCGGGGCATCAGGTTGGCGCTCTCATCGAAGGCCACCTGGCAGCGCTCGGCGATCAGCAGGGTGTTGTCGCACGCCTCGGGCATCGAGTACTTCTCGTCCCAGATCGCCCGCATCTCCGCGGGGCTCTTGACGTAGTACTCGTGGCCATCCAGCTTGAACCGCTTCGGGTCGTCCATGGTGGAGCCGGACTGCACGCACAGCAGCGCCTCGTGGGACTCGGCGTCGGCCTCGCTGGTGTAGTGCAGGTCGTTGGTGGCCACCACGGGCAGGTCGAGGTCCTTGGCGATGCGCAGCAGCCCGTCCCGGACCCGCCGCTCGATCGTCAGGCCGTGGTCCATCAGCTCGACGAAGAAGTTGTTCGCGCCGAAGATGTCCTTGAAGTCCCCGGCCGATGCCACCGCCTTGCGGTAGTCGCCCAGCCGCAGCCAGGTCTGCACCTCGCCGGACGGGCAGCCGGTGGTGGCGATCAGGCCGGTGGCGTACTCGGACAGCAACTCGCGGTCGGCCCGCGCCTTGTAGAAGAACCCCTCCAGGGACGAGCGGGAGGCCAGCCGGAACAGGTTGTGCATGCCCTCGGTGGTCTCGGACAACAGCGTCATGTGGGTGTAGGCGCCGCCGCCGGACACGTCGTCCTCGCCGCCGTCGGCCCAGCGCACCGGCTTGCGGTCGAACCGGGACGTGCCGGGGGTGACGTAGGCCTCCATGCCGATGATCGGCTTGATCCCCGCGGCCCTGGCCTGCTTGTAGAAGTCGTGCGCGCCGAACACGTTGCCGTGGTCGGTCATCGCGATGGCGGACATGCCGAGCTCCGCGGTGCGAGCCATCAAGTCGCCGACCCGCGCCGCCCCGTCCAGCATCGAGTACTCGGTATGGACGTGCAGGTGGGCGAAGGATGCCTGCGAGGAGCTTCCCGACACATGCGCTCCTTCTCGCCAGCTTCCGGCCGGGGCCGGACCACGTTCCGTCCGCGGGGCGCAGGCTACCGCCCGATCCCCGTGAGGCCTCTAGTTCTAGCACGGGGCGGCGACGCCCTCCGCGCGCCTCGCGGGAGTCGTCGGCGCTCTGGTCGGGACACGCCGACGGCACGCCGGGCGGGCACCGCGGAGCCGTCGCATCTGCGGCCGGCGGCGCACGGCTCGGCCGGCAATACCTCGCCGGATTCCTGTCCGGCGCGGGGTGTGCCGGGTAGCGTTTGCGGCTGTGACGACGCCCGATCTCCCGGCAGGCCGGCCGATCCCCGACAGGGACGATCTCCGGCTGCTCGCAGAGCTGATCAACAACGTGTCGATCCCGCTGGCCAACGCCGCGTGGAATGCCAGGATGAGCCAGTCCGAGGCGGCCCTCCGGCTGGTCTCGATGGCCGAACGGGGGCTGCCGTTGCGGCTGGTGGCCGACGGTGACCGGCAGGTGCTCTGGCACATCGCCCAGGCCGGACCGGCCACCAGCGGGGTGCCGGTCACCGGTGGATCGGCCCCGGTCGGCCCGGCGAGCACGGTGGGTGCCGCGGGGCAGGTCGCCCCACCGTCACCCGGAGCGCCGTCCGGTGCGATCCCGGCCGGCCCGGTCGGGCTGGTCGGTACGCCCGGAGCGGCGCCGTCGGCTCCGGTACCGGCGCCCTCCTTCCCGGGCGGCTCCGCGCCGCCGGCGGCCCCTGCACCCCCGGTCCCTGCACCCCCGGTCCCGGCATCCCCAGTCCCGGCACCCCCGGTCGGCGCTCCCGGGGCGACAGCGCCGCCGGGCGGACCTGTGGTATTGCCGCCCACGCCGGCGGTGCCGCCGCACGAGCAGGCCATCGCCGGGGCCGTCCCGCTGGGTGAGCCCCCGTTTGGAAGCCCGGCGCCCGCTCCGCCGACCGGCCCCGGGGACGCCGCTCCGGCCGCGCCAGTCGCGTCGGCCGCGCCGGCGCAGCCGTCCGCACCGGAGCAGCCACAGG
>JBIQML010000351.1:0-5525 GCA_044463405.1 Nakamurella lactea
GACGACGCCGCCCGCGTGGCCGGCGCCGACGTCGCGGTGCGACGCGCGCGGGTGGCCGACGTGCGCCGCATCAAGGAACTGGTGGACTGCTATGCGGGGCCGATCCTGCTGGAGAAGTCGCTGGTCAACCTGTTCGAGGACGTGACGGAGTTCTGGGTGGGCGAGGTCGACGGCGTGGTGCAGTGCTGTGGTGCGCTGCATGTGCTGTGGGAGGACCTGGGCGAGATCCGCACGGTGGCCACGAATCCGGAGTGCCGCGGGCGCGGGATCGGGCGTGCGGTGTGCCGGGAGATCATGGCCGAGGCCCGTCGGCTCGGGGTGTCCCGGCTGTTCGTGCTGACCTTCGAGGTGGACTTCTTCGCCGGCCTGGGGTTCCAGCCGATCTCGGAGCTGGGCCTGTCGGCGGAGGGCTACGCGGAACTGCGCCGGTCCTACGACGCGGGGGTGGCCGAGTTCCTGGACCTGCCCTACGTCAAGCCGAACACCCTGGGCAACACCCGGATGCTCAAGCTGTTGTGAGAGTGCCCGGTTGCTGGGCTACCGACCGGCGTCAGGAGCCGACGGAGATCAGCAGGCCGACCCCGATGATGCACACCAGCCAGATCAGCGCGATGAACAGCGTGATCCGGTCCAGGTTCTTCTCCACCACGCTGGACCCCGACAGCGACGACTGCATGCCCCCGCCGAACAGCGACGACAGTCCCCCACCCTTGCCCTTGTGCAGCAGGATGAGCGCCATCAGCGCCAGGCTGGTGATCACCAGCAGGATGTCCAGGAACAGTTTCATGTCGGCCTAGGTCTTGGGGTCGGGTGGTCCGTCGGGCAGTCTACCGGGTCCGGTGCGCGGATCCGGCCCCGGCGCGTGCCCGCTCGCCGGGAGCGTTCGAGCCTGGGGTGGCGCGTGCCCACTCGCCGGGCGCGTGCGAGCTTGGGGTGGCGCAGAGACGTACGCCCGGAGCGCGGAGCGCCAGCTGGGACTCACGAGCGCACCAGGCGGGCGGCCGTCAGGACAGCACGCCGACCGCGTTGGCGGTCAAGGTGGCGAACTCCGTACCGTCCAGCGATGCTCCGCCCACCAGCGCGCCGTCCACGTCCGGCTGGGCAGTGATCTCCGCGACGTTGCCGGCCTTCACCGACCCGCCGTACAGGATCCGAACCCCGGCCGCCAGCTCCGCGGTGTACAGCTCGGCGAGCGTGGCCCGCAGCGCCGCGCACACCTCCTGGGCGTCGGCGGGGGTGGCGACCCGACCGGTCCCGATCGCCCACACCGGCTCGTAGGCCAGCACGATCTCGGCCGCCTGTTCGGCCTTCACGTCCGCGAGGGCGGCCCGCAACTGGTCGGTGGCGTGCGCGCAGTGCGTCTGCTGCTCGCGCACCTCCAGGCCCTCCCCCACGCACAGGATGGGACGCAGCCCGTGCCGGAACGCGGCGGCCACCTTGTCGGCGACCACCTCGTCGGTCTCGCCGTGGTACTGGCGCCGCTCGGAGTGCCCGACCACCACGTAGGTGCAGCCGAGCTTGGCCAGCATCGCCCCGGAGATGTCCCCGGTGTGCGCGCCGGAGTCGTGGGACGAGAGGTCCTGGGCCCCGTAGACCAGGCCGAGCTTGTCGCCGTCCACCAGGGTCTGCACCGAGCGCAGGTCGGTGAACGGCGGCAGCACCACCACCTCCACCTTCGACAGGTACTTCTCCGGCAGCGTGAAGGCGATCTTCTGCACCAGGGCGATGGCCTCCAGGTGGTTGAGGTTCATCTTCCAGTTGCCGGCGATCAGCAGCGTCCTGCCCTGACTCTGCTCGCTCTTGCGCGCCATGTCAGCCCTCCAGCACGGCGATGCCGGGGAGTTCGGTTCCCGTGGCCGACCCCTCCAGGAACTCCAGCGAGGCGCCGCCGCCGGTGGAGATGTGGCTGAAGCCGGACTCGTCGATGCCCAGTTGCCGGACCGCCGCCGCGGAGTCCCCGCCGCCGACCACGGAGAACGCACCGGAGGCGGCGATCGCCTGGGCCACCGCGCGCGTGCCCTCGGCGAACGGCGCCATCTCGAACACCCCGGTGGGGCCGTTCCAGAACACCGTGCGGGCGGTCGCGATCACCTCCGCGAACCTCTTCCGGGCCGCTGGGCCGATGTCCAGGCCCTGCCAGCCGTCCGGGATGGCGTCCGCCGGGACCACCCGGGTGGCGGCATCCGCGGAGAACGCGTCGGCCACCACCAGGTCCTCCGGCAGCACGATCTTGTCCGGGTTGGCGGTCAGCAACTCGCGGCAGGTGTCCACCTGGTCGGCCTGCAGCAGCGAGTCGCCGACACCGTGGCCCTGCGCGGCCAGGAACGTGTAGGCCATCCCGCCGCCGATCAGCAGGCAGTCGGCCTGGGTGAGCAGCGCGGTGATCACCCCGAGCTTGTCGGAGACCTTGGCGCCGCCGAGGACGACCACGTACGGCCGCTCCGGGTCGCCGGTGAGCCTGCGCAGCACGGCCGTTTCGGCGGTGACGAGGTATCCGGCGTAGTGCGGCAATCGCTTGGCGACGTCGTACACCGAGGCTTGCTTGCGGTGCACCACCCCGAAGCCGTCTGAGACGAACGCGGCCCCGTCACCGACGAGGGCCGCCAGCTCCGCCGCCAGCGCCTCCCGCTCGGAGTCGTCCTTGCTGGTTTCGCGCGGGTCGAACCGGACGTTCTCCAGCAGTGCCACCTGCCCGTCGCCCAGGCCGGCGACCGTGGACCGGGCCGACGGCCCCACCAGGTCCTCGGCCAGCGGCACCGGGGTACCCAGCAACTGGCCCAGCCGGGCGGCGACCGGTGCCAGCGAGAACGCCGGGTCGGGCGCACCCTTGGGCCGCCCCAGGTGGGCCGTCACCACCACCCGCGCGCCCGCGCCGGTGAGCGCGCCGATGGTCGGCACGCTGGCCCGGATCCGGCCGTCGTCGGTGATCACCGGGGCGGCGACCGTGCCGCCCGAGGTGTCCAGCGGCACGTTCAGGTCGGCGCGCACCAGCACGGTCCGGCCGGCCACGCCGTCGGCGAGCAGGTCGTCGAGGGTCTTCACGAGGGGTTCCTTCCTGGATCTTCCCGCGCCGGTGGCGCCGTGCTTCCCGGACACCGGAGGTAGCCCGATGTTGTCGCGCCACGCCGGCAAATTCGGGCTACCTGCTACAACTTCGGGCTACCTCGGTGGGTGGCCGGGCCACCTCGGTGGGTGGCCGGGCGGGCCTACAGGCTGGAGGCGACCAGGTTCGTGAAGTCGGCCAGCCGGTTGGAGTAGCCCCACTCGTTGTCGTACCACCCGACGATCTTCACCAGGTTGTCGCCCAGCACCATGGTCAGCGGCGAGTCGAAGGTGCAGGACGCCGGGGAGCCGACGATGTCGGTGGAGACGATCGGGTCCGTGGAGTAGGTCAGGTACGGCGCCAGCGACCCGGACTCGGAGGCGGCGCGGAACGCGGCGTTGACCTCCTCGGCGGTGACGGACCGGCTCACCTCTGCGGTCAGGTCGGTGACGGAGCCGTCGGGCACGGGCACCCGCATGGCCATGCCGTGCAGCTTGCCGGCAAGCTCCGGCAGCACCAGCGCGGTGGCCTTCGCGGCGCCGGTGGTGGTCGGGATGATGTTGATCGCCGCGGCCCTGGCCCGGCGCAGGTCCTTGTGCGGGAAGTCCAGGGTGTTCTGGTCGTTGGTGTAGGCGTGCACCGTGGTCATCAGGCCCTTGACGATGCCGAAGCTGTCGTGCAGCACCTTGGCCATCGGTGCGACGCAGTTGGTGGTGCAGGACGCGCAGGACAGGATGGTCTGGCTGCCGTCGTAGTCGCTGTCGTTCACGCCCATCACCACCGTCAGGTCCTCGCCCTTGGCGGGCGCGGAGATGATGACCTTCTTCGCGCCGCCGTTCAGGTGCCCGCGGGCTCCGTCGGCGTTGGTGAAGTGCCCGGTCGACTCGATCACCAGGTCGACACCGTGCTCGGTCCACGGCAGCGCCCCCGGGTCCCGCTCGGACAGCACGGTGATGTCCTTGCCGTCCACCGAGATGACGCCGTCGCCGGCGCCGACCTCGTGCGGCAGCCGGCCCAGCACGCTGTCGTACTTGAGCAGGTGGGCCAGCGTCTTGGTGTCGGTCAGGTCGTTGACCGCCACGACCTCCAGGTCGTGTCCGGACGAGTTGACGGCTCGCCAGAAGTTGCGGCCGATCCGGCCGAATCCATTGACTCCGACGCGCACAGTCACGGCAGTACCGCCTTTCTCGCGGGGTGGTGGGCCTCGATGTTCAGCTCGAACACCAGTGTAAGGGGCTCTGTATCGATCCAGTCGGGTGGCCCCCGAACTACACCTCCAGCATGTCAGGCGTGACCGCCGACTCGGTGTCCGGGATGCCCTCGTCCCTGGCCCGCCGGTCCGCCATGGTCAGCAGCCGCCGGATCCTGCCGGCGATGGCGTCCTTGGTCATCGGCGGATCCGCCCGCTGCCCGAGCTCCTCCAGGGACGCCTGGCCGTACTCGATGCGCAGCCGGCCGGCCTCCGCCAGATGCTGCGGCGCGTCCTCGCCCAAGATCTCCAGGGCACGGGAGACCCGTGCGGACGCCGCGACCGCGGCCCGCGCCGAACGGCGAAGGTTCGCATCGTCGAAGTTGGCCAGCCGGTTGGCGGTGGCACGGACCTCCCGGCGCATCCGCCGCTCCTCCCAGGCCAGCACGGACCGGTGCGCCCCGATCCTGGTCAGCAGCGCCGCGATCGCGTCACCGTCTCGGACCACCACCCGGTCCGCTCCGCGCACCTCGCGCGCCTTGGCCTGCACTCCGATCCGGCGGGCGGCCCCGACCAGCGCGAGCGCCGCCTCCGGCCCGGGACAGGTCACCTCCATGGAGGCCGAGCGTCCCGGTTCGGTCAGCGATCCGTGCGCCAGGAACGCGCCGCGCCAGGCCGCCTCCGAATCGGTCACCGAGCCGGCCACGATCTGCGGCGGCAGGCCTCGCACCGGGCGGCCGCGCTGGTCCAGCAGGCCGGTCTGCCTGGCCAGCGCGTCACCGCCGGCCACCACCCGGTCGATGTATCGGGTGGTCTTGCGCAGCCCGCCCGGCGCCAGCACCTGCATGCCGGCGATCTGCCCGTAGAGCTCGCCGATCTCCCGGCGCACCCGGCGGGCGACGGCGGCAGTGTCCAGCTCCGCCTCCACCACCACCCGGCCTGCCACGATGTGCAGTCCACCGGCGAACCGGAGGATGGTCGAGACCTCCGCCTTGCGGGCGGACACCTTGGTGACCGGGACCCGGCACAGTTCGTCCTTGACATCGGCCGTCATCGCCATGGGCCTGCCCCACTCCCGCTCCCCGTCACCTCGCCGGCCGGTCCCGGCGATTCCGACGTCTCCACCGCTCCCCCGTCCCGCGGCGTGGCCGGCCGGGCCAGCACGCCGCGCAATGCCCGCGCCAACGCCCGCGCCTCGTGTCGCGGCCGGTCGCCGTCAGCGATATCGCCCAACCACAACTGAGCACCGAGCCGGCGTGCGGCCGTGGCCAGCCGCTGCGGAAGCGGCACAGC